>NZ_RCOB01000071.1:0-4544 GCF_004307665.1 Pseudomonas sp. Sample_16 | reverse complement strand
CGTAGGTGTATTCGGCGTTTTCCGAGCGATCGCCCTGTGCCGCCGCTTCGCTGACAGACTGCGTGACTTGCGGCCTACGGACATGCCAAAGCTCATGAAACTCGGCACGCATCCGCGCTTCACCTTCGGGGGTGATCAGCGCGGTGCCGGCGGTGCGGGGAGGGCGGTAGCGGCTCATGGCGACTTCTTGTGATTAAGAGCGCTTGAGTTTATCAACCCTCGCGCAAAACTGTCAGCGGGCTGGCATTCAAGGCGCGGCGAGTGCCGAATACACCGGCGCCGCCGATCAGCACAGCACCGATCAATGGCAACACCAGCAGCCACGGATGCGGATGCCAGGGCAGGTCGAACGCATATCGGTAAAGCACCAGGCTCACGACTTCCGAGCCCAGCGCTGCCAGCAAGCCGCTGACTGCGCCCAGCAAACCGAACTCGATTCGCCGCGCCTTGACCAGCAATTGCCGCTCTGCACCCAGCGCCCGCAATAAAGCGCCCTGACGAATGCGCTCGTCCAGTGTCGCTTGCAGCCCGGAAAACAACACCGCCATTCCCGCTGCCAGCACGAATAACAGCACGTACTCCACCGCCAGGGTGACCTGGGCGAGGATGCTGCGCAGCTGCGCCAACAGCGCCTCGACTTGCAAAATGGTCACCGCCGGAAAAGCCCGGGACAAATCGACGATCTGCTGGTCATGACCCGATGCGAGGTAGAAGCTGGTCAGGTAAGTTGCCGGCAGGTCCTTCAAGGTCCCGGGCTGGAAGATCATGAAGAAGTTCGGCTGGAAGTTATCCCAGTTGATCTCCCGCAGACTGGTGACTTTGGCCTCGCGATTGACCCCGCCAACGGTAAAGATGAGATGGTCGCCGAGCTTGAGCTTCAGGCTCTCGGCGACCTTGCCTTCCACCGAGACGCCGGGAATGTCATCCGGCGCCTGCTCGGGCCACCAGTTGCCGGCAGTGAGTTTGTTGCCCGCTGGCAAGTCCGCCGCCCAGGTCAGGCTCAAGTCCCGCTGGATCGCCCGGTCACCTGCGGACTCCTTGGTGACGATCTGCTGCACTGGCTCGCCGTTGATGCTGATCAGGCGTCCCGGTACCACCGGATACAGCGGCGCCGATTGCGCCGACAACTCCATCAGGCGATCGGCGAAGGCCTGTTTATCCCCCGGCAGAATGTTCAGCGCAAAGTAGTTCGGTGCATTTTTCGGCAACTGGTTCTGCCAGGTATCGAGCAATTCACCGCGCAGCAGCGCAATCAACGCCATCGACAGCAGGATCAGGCCGAATGCCAGCGATTGTCCCGCCGCCGCCAGGGGATGGCGCAACAATTGACCCAGCCCCAGCCGCCACGGCAAAGACGCACGGGCCAGCATTCGCCGCAGACTTTTCAGCAGCAGCAACAACAAGCCGCCCAGCACCAGCGCCGCAACGACGCCACCACCGAGCAGGGCGAAGGTCAGCAGAAGGTCCAGGCTCAGACGCCACATGATCAGGCCGAGGGCGCCCAATGCAGCGCCGTAGACCATCCAGGAACTCGACGGGATCGGCAGCATGTCCCGCCGCAACACCCGCAGCGGTGGTACCCGACCCAGTGCAGCCAGTGGCGGCAAGGCAAACCCGGCCAGTGCAACCAAACCTGTGCCGATTCCGGCGAAGGCCGGAAACAGGCCGCCGGGCGGCACATCGGTCGGCAACAAGTCGTGCAGCAGGGCGAACAGCCCCAGTTGTGCAAGCCAGCCGATGAAGGCACCGGTGATGCTGGCGAGCAGGCCGAGGACGGCCAGTTGCAGACTGAACAGCACCAGGGTTTCCCGGCGGGACAAACCAAGGCAGCGCAACAGCGCACTGGCATCGAAGCGGCGAGTGGCAAAGCGCGTTGCCGACAGCGCCACGGCGACACCGGCCAGCAGCACCGCGACCAGACTGGCCATGTTCAAATAACGCTCGGCCTTGCCCAGTGCACCGCCAATCTGCCGGTTGCCATCGCGCGCATCCTGGATGCGCTGATTGGCGGCCAGGCCGGGTTTGATCAATTGACGATAGAGCTCCAGCGTCTCGGCGTTCCCGCGCCAGAGCTCGCGGTAACTGACCCGGCTGCCGGGTTGCACGACGCCGGTGGCGGCAAGGTCGTTGAGATTGATCAGGACGCGCGGCGTCAAACTGTAGAAGTTGCCCGCACGGTCCGGTTCGTAGGTCAACACGCGCGCCAGTGTCAGGGTTTTCATGCCCACATCGATGCTGTCGCCGATCTTCAGGTTCAGCGCTGTCAGCAATCGGGCTTCGACCCAGGCTTCGCCGGGTTTCGGTCTCCCTCCGGGTGCTTCCGGGGCGAAAGGGGCGGGGGCGCTTTTCAGTTCGCCGCGCAGTGGATAGAGATCGTCGGCAGCTTTGATGCTGGACAGTTGAATGCCGTTGTCGGTGGCGATGACGCTGGAAAACTCCACCACTTGCGCATGTTGCAGACCTAGCTCGGTGCCGCTTCTGATCTGTTCCGGGCGCGCTTCGGAGCTGCCTTCCAGCACCAGATCGGCGCCGAGGAATTCGGTGGCGCGCAGCATCATGGCGCCGTTCAGGCGCGCGCCGAAATAACCGATGGCGGTACTGGCGGCCACGGCCACCAATAACGCGAAAAACAATACCCGCAATTCACCGGCGCGAGCGTCGCGCAGCAGTTGACGGATGGCGAGGCTGAACAGGCGCAACAGCGGCAGACGTGCCATCAAGGCTCCAGAGGGGCGACCAGCAGGCCGGCTTCAAGACGGATCAGGCGCCGGCAGCGATGTGCCAGGCGTTCATCGTGGGTCACCAGCACCAGCGTCGTGCCGCGTTCCTTGTTGAGTTCGAACAACAGATCGCTGATGCGCTCACCAGTGTGGCTGTCGAGATTGCCGGTTGGCTCGTCGGCGAAGAGCACATCGGGCTCGGCGGCAAACGCCCGGGCAATTGCCACGCGCTGCTGTTCGCCGCCGGAGAGCTGGCGGGGCGAGTGGGTCAGGCGTTGGCCCAGGCCGACCCGTTGCAGCAGCTCGGTGGCGCGGCCACGGGCGTCCTTGCGGCCATCGAGTTCCAGCGGCAGCATGACGTTTTCCAGGGCATTGAGGCTGTCGAGCAACTGGAAGGACTGAAAAACAAAACCGACATGCTCGGCGCGAATTCGTGCGCGCTGGTCTTCATCCAGATTGCTCAGGCCTTGGCCGGCGAGTGTGACTTCGCCGCTGCTCGGCAGGTCGAGACCGGCGAGCAGGCCCAGAAGGGTGGATTTGCCGGAACCGGACGCGCCAACGATGGCCAGGCTGTCGCCCTTGTTCAGTTCCAGGCTGAGTTCGTGCAGGATAGTCAGTTCACCTTCCGCGCTGGGAACCACTTTGCTGAGGTTCTTCGCGGTGAGTATGCTTGCGCCCATGGAGAATCCGATGCGTGTGTGGTTTTTGAGTGCTGGCCTGGCCTTGATGTGCATGGCCCAGAACGCAGCGGCGGGTACTGTCCTGATCGTTGGCGATAGTATCAGCGCCGGTTTCGGCCTGGATACCCGCTTGGGGTGGGTGTCGTTGCTTGAGCAGCGGCTCAAGCGCGAAGGTTTTGACGATAAAGTGGTCAATGCGTCCATCAGCGGCGACACCAGTGCCGGTGGCCAGGCGCGGCTGCCGGCGCTGCTTGCAGAGCATAAGCCGGAGTTGGTGATCCTCGAATTGGGCGGCAATGACGGACTGCGTGGACTGCTCCCAACACAATTGCAACAAAATCTTGCTTCGATGATCGACAGCTCCCGCGCCAGCGGTGCCAAGGTGCTGTTGCTCGGCATGCAGTTGCCACCCAATTATGGCGCGCGTTACACCAAGGCTTTCGCTGATGTCTACAGCAACCTGGCCGACGAGAAGAAAATCCCGCTGGTGCCGTTTTTTCTCGAAGGCGTGGGCGGTCATCCCGACCTGATGCAGGCCGATGGCATACACCCGGCGGCCGGGGCTCAGGACAAGTTGCTGGAAAATGTCTGGCCTACCCTAAAACCGCTGTTATGACACTTTTCTAGCGGCAGGCTTTCGGCTAAGGTGGCGCCCCCGATTTGGAGCCCCCGATGCCGCGTCCTGCCTGGTCACTATTTGCCTATCAACTGATCGAGCCTGACGAACAGCTGGATCTGTTCGCCTGCCAGGAAGTGCGGGTACATCTTGTGACACGGCAACTGGAGTTGGGCGGCTCGGCGGACCGGACCTTGTGCGGCAGCCTGTTGCCGGCGCAGCCTCGTTGGTCGAGTGTTGATCGTCGGGTGTTCCAGGATCAGCGCCTGTGTTCGCTGTGCCGCGCCATTCTCGAATCGCAAAAACGCGGGACGTCGCCGATCTGGCCTGAGTTGCGGTTTGAGCTTTGATCTGACATCGCGTCTTGACGGTGTACATATCCATTTCTGCAATCCCTGTGGGAGCTGGTTTGCCAGGGATGACGGCCTGCCAGTCGACCCAAGCCAGAACCACCTTGCATCGCCTGTAACCAGGGCAACCTCCCCGAAATAACAGACAGCGGTGTACAATCGCGTTCTTATACCCTCT
>NZ_RCOB01000031.1:0-1023 GCF_004307665.1 Pseudomonas sp. Sample_16 | reverse complement strand
TTTTCGGGCACAATGCACGCCGCTTTTGCCTGGCGCAGTTGCACCGGGCCATTCACTGGACACCGAGGGCTTTACTGCATGTCGAAAGAAGACAGCTTCGAAATGGAAGGCACTGTCGTCGACACCCTGCCCAACACCATGTTTCGCGTGGAGTTGGAAAATGGGCACGTCGTAACCGCGCATATTTCCGGCAAGATGCGCAAGAACTACATCCGTATTCTTACCGGTGACAAAGTGCGCGTCGAGCTGACGCCCTATGACTTGAGCAAAGGGCGCATCACTTACCGCGCTCGCTAATCAAGTCAATACAAAACGCCCGGCTTATGCCGGGCGTTTTTGTTTGCGGATCGTTCCCACGCTCTGCGTGGGAATGCCTCAACCGGGCTGCTTGCCCACGCGGAGCATGGGAACGATCAATAGCAGAAAGGCGCCAATTGGCGCCTTTCTGCTTTGTTGCGGTTAACGTCAGGCCATTTCAGCCGTGGTCTCGAACTCGAAGGTCAGTTCGCCGTCCTTGATGTCGATGTGCACCACACCGCCATGTTCGGCCAGTTCGCCAAAGAGAATCTCCTCCGCCAGCGGACGCTTGATCTTGTCCTGGATCAGGCGAGCCATTGGTCGAGCACCCATTGCCGAGTCGTAACCACCGGCCGCCAGCCAGCTGCGGGCAGCATCGGTGACTTCCAGCAATACACGCTTGTCTTCCAGCTGCGCCTGGAGTTCGGTAAGGAACTTGTCCACCACACTCTTGATGACCTCATGACTGAGGCGACCAAACTGGATAATGGTGTCCAGACGGTTGCGGAACTCTGGCGTAAAGCTCTTCTTGATCACTTCCATCGCATCGGAAGAGTGGTCCTGATGAGTGAAACCGATCGAAGCACGTGCGGCAGTTTCGGCACCGGCGTTGGTCGTCATGATGACGATCACGTTACGGAAGTCCGCTTTGCGCCCGTTGTTATCGGTCAGCGTACCGTGATCCATCACCTGCAACAGCAAGTTGAAGACTTCCGGATGCGCCTT
>NZ_RCOB01000045.1:0-4629 GCF_004307665.1 Pseudomonas sp. Sample_16 | reverse complement strand
ACCCGGCATCCATGCCGGGTTGCCCACTACGCAGAACCTCCACTCGGCCTCTCGAGGGGGCGCCCAGATCAAGAGCGGCAGGCGAGCTAACGCTCGGCCTGTTGAGTGGTGAGAAGCAATGGCTTTACGTCGTTGTGCTTTTGCTCTCCTGTGGGAGCTGGCTTGCCAGCGATGACGGCCTGACGGCCACCCAATCTCTACCAGATATCTCCAATCCAATGTAGGAGCCAGCCTGCTGGCGATGACGGCCTGCCAGCCGACCAATCTCTACCAGTTATCATCCATCCTGACCGGCCCGACTTGTAATCTGGTACTCAGTATTCAACAGATGATTGTCCTGGCGCAGCTTTCAGTGGGCGAGGTGCTGGATCAGCTCGATCCGCAGCAGTAGAAATGGAAAAGCCCGCTGACCTTCACAGGTTCAGCGGGCTTTTCTTGTGTGCTGTCAGCCAGGAATTACAAAGTACCGAACACTTTTTTGGCCAAACTGGTCGCCGCCGCCGCCGGGTTCTGGCGCAGGGCTTCTTCCTGTTTGCCGATCATTTCAAACAGGCCATTCAATGCCTGTTCGGTCACGTAGCTTTCGATGTTGGCGTTCTTGGTATCGATCACGCCCATGGTCGCGGCCTGGCCGGCAAATGAGTTGTATTGCTTGGCCAAACCCACCTGGTCGGTGGCTTGCTTGACGATAGGCAGAAACTTGGCGCGGATTTGCTCGCGGCTGGTTTTGTTCAGGTATTGGGTGGCCGAATCGTTGCCGCCACTGAGAATGCCCTTGGCGTCCGCCACGGACATTTTTTTCACCGCATCCACGAGTATGGGCTGGGCTTGGGTCACAGCGGTTTCAGCCGCTTTGTTCATGCTGGTTTCCAGTTGATCGACCTGATCGCCCATGCCGAACTGTTTCATTTTGCTGGCAACCTTGCCCAGCTTGCCCGGCAGTTCGATTTTCACCTCCGGGTTGTTACTGAAGCCGCCCGGCGTGCCGAGTTGCTTCACGGCCAATTGCGCGCCTTGGGTCAGGGCGTCCTTCAGGCCGCCGGTGGCGTCCTGCTGCGACACGTCAGAGAGTGACAAGGCCATCGCATTGGCGCCGATCATCAAACTGGCACACAGGGCGGCGAAGCGAAGGGTAGGGCGGAACATTGGGGATGCTTCCTTCAGTAGATTAAATTCACAATCAACGCCAGCTCGATTTGTTCGCGGCGCGAAGCGTCGAGCTGCACGGCATGATGGTCGATTCGTGTTGCAAAGGCGCCAGCAGCAAACTGGCGCTTGAATCCGGTCGTCGCGAAGTTTACGTCAAGCGTTGTTGTGAACGGTTGGAATCAGTCGCCGAAAATTGGCGTCTGTTCGATTTGCGGCTGCAGAATCAATTTCCCCGGCTTAAGACCCAGAGCCAGCACCTTCTGACCATAGCCTTCGAACGAGCCGATCAACGCATATTCCTGGCCTGGCCAAATCTTGAACGGGTTATATTTCAAGTAGATGGGCGTGGTCTGTGCGGTCAACCCCACGGCTTCATCGATGACAGCCCCTGGCTGGCCATCGTCGTTCAACTCAACCAACTTCACGAACAACTTTGAGTCGGCAGGATAACCAATTTGAGGCATCCACGATTTGAACACAGCGATGTGGCTCACGGTGCTCAAGTAAATATCGGTATCGTGATCGCCTCCTCCCCACCAGAACGTCTGATCCAGATCCAACAGCAACTGCGAGTCCAGAAAAGAGATTTTTACATTGATGGAGAAGCGACTGCCGACCTCGTTCACTTCGGAGTCGATCACAACCGGGAAGTTGATGGGGAGTGTCGATGAAAGATGGTTGCTACCCCACTGACTGTGAAGTTTTGGTGCATTCCTGTCGCTGATGTCCTGTACTTTGATGCTGATTTCGCAACCTGGCAGTAGTTCAAATCGGGGGGGGAAATGCAGGAGCGTGTTGATAGTGTGTTGGGTCATGATGATTTCCTTATCAAATGAATTCGTCGTAAATGACGAGCGCTGAGCTTATCTCCTGAACATTCAAGTGTTATGTAGGAAGCGTTCGCTAGTAGTCAGCGAATTGTTAACGGGACAGATCAGAAGCGTCCTTGCTTCTGTCGCATTGAGACGTCAGACCTGTTCGACAAGATCCGCCGCATCTTCGCTGCGATGCAATGCCACCTGACGGATCGACAGGCGAATCTCCGCCGGCAGTACCCGTTTAGCCGCGCCTTCGGCCAATTCGCCGAGCAGTTCGTGATAACCCAGCTTGCCGGCTTCATCACGCTTGAGTACGTCAAGGTCGAGCAGGGTCTGGATGAAATGGCGGAACAGGCTTTTGTCGAAGAACTCCGGCGCATTCAGGCCGTGCAGGATCGACAGGCGCTGGGCCATGACCGTGCACAGGTCTTCCAGTTCTTCGGCGCTGATGCTGTTCTGGCCACTGTTGAGCAGCAAGGACACGGTCATATAGAAGCGCTGCAAGGTCTGGGCGATGCTTTTCGACAACAGCGTCAGTAACACAAAATGCCGCGAACTCGGTGCCGGGCGCAGATACACGTCGTTCTCGAAACGCAACAGGCCTTGCTCAACGAACGCTTGCAGCCATTGATCGATCACCGCATCCAGCTCATCCAGCGGCCAGCGAATGAACAGCTCCGATTGCAGGTACGGATACAACGCTCGGGTGTAGCGCAGGATCTGTTCGCGGCTCATGCGCGAAGTGCTCTGGAAGAAGCTGGCCAGCAACGCCGGCAGCGCAAAAATGTGCAGCACGTTATTTCGGTAGTACGTCATCAGGACAGCATTCTGCTCGTCCAGGTACAGAATCTTGCCCAACGCATCGCTCTGCTCGGACAGCAGGTCCATGGCCTTGACGTGCTCGATCAGCGCGCGGCCGTCGCCTTCCGGCAATGTGGTGTGCGACGAGTAAGGCACTTTGCGCAACAGCGCCAGATACAGGTCCAGCACCCGCGCCATGGCGCGATCGTCCAAGGCCAGGCGGCTGGTGGACAGCAGCGCGAGCGCGACGAGGTTCACCGGATTGATCGCCGCCGCTTCGTTCAGATGCTGTGCGACTTTCTCGCCGAGGCGGTTGGTGGTTTCGTTGAGCCACGCCGGTTTGAACTGCGGGCCGAGGTCCTGCTGGCGCCAGTCGGGTTGTTCGCTGTCGAGGAATTCCGCCAGTTTGATCGGCTCGCCGAAGTTCACCGCCACTTGGCCGAAGCGCTGTTTGAGCGCGCCGATGACTTTGAAAATATCGAAGATCGATTCTTTCTTTTTGCTTGCACCGCGCAACTCGCCCAGATAGGTCCGACCTTCCAGCACCCGCTCATAGCCGATATACACCGGCACGAACACGATGGGCATGCGCGAAGAGCGCAGGAAACTGCGCAGGGTGATGGCGAGCATTCCGGTTTTCGGTTGCAGCATGCGCCCGGTGCGCGAACGGCCGCCCTCGACAAAGTATTCCACCGGGAAACCCTTGGTAAACAAGGTATGCAGGTACTCGTTGAACACCGAAGTGTAAAGCGGGTTGCCCTTGAACGTGCGCCGCATGAAAAACGCGCCGCCACGTCGCAGCAGGCTGCCGATCACCGGCATGTTGAGGTTTATTCCGGCGGCAATGTGCGGTGGCGTCAGGCCGTTGCGGAACAGCAGGTACGAGAGCAGCAGGTAGTCGATGTGGCTGCGATGGCACGGCACGTAGATCACTTCGTGACCCTGGGCGACCTTCTGCACGCCTTCGATGTGGTTGACCTTGATGCCGTCGTAGATCTTGTTCCAGAACCAGCTCAGCACCACTTCAAGGAAGCGGATAGCGGTGTAGGTGTAGTCCGAAGCAATCTCGTTGCCGTAGCGCAGGGCCTGGGCCTTGGCTTTCTCCGGTGAGATGTTCTCGCGCTCGGCTTCATCGAGGATTGCCTGCTTGACCAAGGGCTGATTGACCAGGCCCTTGACCAGATTGCGCCGGTGGGAGATGTCCGGGCCGATCACGGCGGCCTTCAGGTTGCGAAAGTGCACCCGCAGAATGCGCTGGGCCATGCGCACAGTACGCTCGTGGCCCTTGTTGTGGTCGATCAGTTCGCGCAGGTGGATGGGCGCGGAAAACTGTACGCGGGTTTTGCGCCCCAGCACGATGATGCTCAACAACCGACGCAGGCGTCCGGTAACGGCCCAGCTATCGGCGAACAGGAGTTTCCATGGACTGTTCTCGCTGTCCGGCGACTGGCCCCAGAACACGCTTACCGGAATGATCTGCGCGTCTTCGGCGGCGTTCTGGCTCAGGGCACTGACCAGGCGAGTCAAGGTGGGTGGCGCACCGCGCTTGTCCTGGCGGCCGAGCCAGTCGGGATCAGGCGTCAGGTAGAAAAACGCCGCCGGCTCGATCAATGAACCGACCGACACCGGCAGCACCGGACGCGGCAGCCCGGCTTTGCTGCACTCGGTGTCGACCACGGCCAGATCGGTCAGCGAAGGATTTTGCAGGACGTAGAACACCGGACGACTGCGGTCGAGGTTGAGGGTGAACGACGACTGGTTGATCGTCTCCGAGCGAACCCAGAGGTACAGCAGTCGGCGCAGGGTGCCAAACACAAGACGGCGGAACGGGGAACGGGTCATACGGCTTCTGCGTGAGTGA
>NZ_RCOB01000021.1:0-85921 GCF_004307665.1 Pseudomonas sp. Sample_16 | reverse complement strand
TGAAGTACTGACCTTTGACAGGCGCGACGAACTCGCCGCCGATGTAGTTACCGTAGCGCGACTTGAAGGAAACAATGGCACCGGGAGTGCCTGGATGGGCGTAGATCATGATCGGGTTCTCTTGTTGTTTTTGGGTGTGACCGTCCCGGGGACGGCCACTGTCAGGAGCACAAACGGCAACGGGTCAGCAACCCTGAGGGGTTTCGCCACGAGCCAGGCGCGCATTGATGTCTTCAATGACCGCTGGTAAATCGACGATGGTGTCGATCACGTAGTGCGGGCGCGAGCCTTCGAACATTTTGATGATGCGCGCGCGTTCCTCGGCCAGCTTGTCCGAGGGCAAGTCCCTGAACTGGTCATAGGTCAGGCCCAGTGCGTTGCCGGAGCAGGTCAAGGCAACCGTCCACATGCCGGCGCTGCGGCCTTCGAGAATGCCTGGCCAGGTGTCGTCGACCTTGACGCAAGCCGCCACATCGCTGATCCCCAACGCGATTACGTTGGCCAGTGCCTGGGCCGGGTGAGGGCGGCCATTGGGCACTTCGTCAGTCGCCACGACGTGGTCGGCGACATAACCGTTCTGGCGTGCCAGCTCGACGACTTTTTCCATGACCACAGCCGGATAACCGGAGCACGAACCGATTTTCAGGCCCTTGTCGCGCAAGGCATCGATCGTACTGAGGGCACCGGGAATCAGCGCCGAGTGCAGGGCGATCTTTTCGATCTGCAAGGGCATGAAACGCTCATAAAGGGCAGTGACATCATCGTCGGTCGGCAAGCGACCGAACGCCGCGCGATAGCGTTCGGCAATCTCGGGCTCGTTGCACAGCGTGCGAATGTGATCCCATTTACCCATGCCCATGGGGCCACGGGCTTCTGCCAGAGAGACGGCTACGCCAAACTCGGCGAAGGCTTCGACAAAAATCTGCGTGGGGGCAAAGGAACCGAAATCAACGACGGTGCCCGCCCAGTCCAGAACCACGGCTTGCAGGTGGGAAGGTTGTTGGTATTGCATGATGATTGCTCCTTGGAAAGGTAAGTGAGTAGTACGAATTCAGGGTGTGGTGCTGACAATGACCGGTTGTACCGGGGTCGATACCAGCAGCGGGTTTTCCAGTGTTTTCGGCCGGCTGTTCCAGAAGGGCACCAACATCAGGCTGGCCAGCAGTGCTGCACCGGTGAACACCAGGAACACGGTGATGGTGTCGAAGTAACCCGGCAGCAGGCCGCCAAGGACCGCACCCACCGAACCACAGCCGTTGACGAAGCCCGCGGCGGAGGCAGCCCCGTCCTTGCTGCCGAAATCGATGGCCGCCGAGCCGCTGATCATCGAGTCCGGCCCGTAAAGCGTCAGGCCCATCATGAACAGCAGGCCGACCACCATGTACAGACTGCCGCTTTGCATCGCGGGAACGAACAGTCCCAGGCAGACAGTGAGGACCACCAGGCTGAGCACGCAGGCCGGTATACGGCGAGCGCCGAAGTATTTGTCCGATGCGATACCGATGAGGATGGGGCCTACCAGACCTGCCAGTTCAAACGCAGTGGGAACGATGGCCGATGCAACCTTGCCGATCTCGGGCATGCGTTCGTAGATGATCACCGGGCCCCACAGCAGGATGGCGTAGCGCGCGGGCTTGAGCATGAAGTAGGCCAGGCCGAGAATCAGGACGGTGCGATTTTTCATCACGGTCCGTAAACCGGCCCACATGCTTTCGCGGGGAACCACGACGCCGCTGACGGGTTCGATCTCGATTTCGACAGCAGGCAGGCCCACGTCTTCCGGACGGTTGCGTTGCAGGAAATAGAACAACACCGCCACCACCAGCACGACAAGGGCACTGCTGATGAACGCGATGCGCCAGTCGTGATAGGCCTGATAAGCCCACCAGCCGGCAAACGGCGTGGCGACCAGACCGCCGAAGGCGTAGCAGGTGCACCAGTAACCCAGTACACGGCCACGTTCGCCAGTGCTGAAGAAACTGCCGACGTTCTTGCACAGGCCTGACCAACCGGTGGACTGCGCAAGCCCCTGTACCAACATGCAGGAGACGAAAATCGGCAAGGTGGCGTAGGTGCCCATGAGCAGCGCCGCCAGGGCCGAGATGACCAGGCCGCTAAGTACCACGACCCTGGGCCCGAAGCGGTCAGCGAAATTGCCCCAGAGGAACTGACCCACGGCATAGGCGATCAGGTAGAGGGCGTCGAGATTGGCCATCATGGACTTTTCGAGCATGAAGTCCGGGTCTTCGCCAATACCCAGCTTGGCGACGGAGAACGCTTTGCGAGTGAAGTAGAAGGCGGCATACGCCACCCAGGTGATCAGGAAAATCTGCACGCGCCAACGCTGGATGGATTTCCAGCCTGTTGCGAGAGGGCTTGTCGTGTTCGTCATGGTGTTCTGATCCCGTATGTGGTGCCAGACAGCGCAAATTAGGTCGGTTTTTGTTTTTGTTTTCGGTGCACAAGTCTGTCCAGACGCACGCCATCGATCCGATGGCCGTGAGAATGGCATCAGGCTTTAAACGTTATGAATGACTGTGGTCGCTGACTCCTGCCCGGCACTGCCGAGCGATTCGCCACCGAATCCATGGTTTAAAAAAGATCCCTGCCCCCAGGTGCTACCCATTGCACCTGTGCTCGAATTGGCAGAGACCTTAAAGCGCTCAGGCCGCGGGCTTCAGAATGTCTACGTCCATGGCGGCAAGACAGTCAGCGATAGCGCGAAGCAACTGGTGGACGATGTATTCGTCGATCTGGCCGATGCAGCCGATGCGGAAACTCTCGGCAACGGTCAATTTGCCGGGGTAGATGATGAACTGCCGGGCCTTGAGTTCTTCGTAGAAACGCGTGAAATCGAAGTTGGGATGTTCAGGGCTGAAGAACGTGGTGATGATCGGCGACAGCCAACGGTCTTCCAGCAGCGTCTTGAAGCCCAGTTCGCGCATGCCGGCAACGAGTACATCGCGGTTGCGGGTGTAGCGCGCCAACCGGCCGTGCACGCCACCTTCGTCGCTGTGCTGTTCCAGTGCTTTGTGGAACGCCACCACACTGTGGGTCGGTGGTGTGAAGCGCCATTGGCCGGTGCGCTCCATGTAGGCCCATTGTTCGTAGAGATCGAGGGACAGCGAATTGGCGCGGCCTTTGGCGGCTTCCAGCACGGACCGGCGGATGATCACGAAACCGAAGCCCGGGATGCCCTCGATGCATTTGTTGGCCGAAGACACCACCACGTCGAAAGTTATGTCGTTCACCGTCAGCGGCACGGCACCGAAGGAACTCATGGCATCGATAATCAGACTCTTGCCGTGGGCCTTCACCACACCGGCAATTTCACGCAGCGGGTTGAGGATGCCGGAGCTGGTTTCGCAATGGACCACGAAGACGTTGGTGACGTCTGGGTTGGCCTTGAGCAGGGCGTCCACTTCTTCGGGTTGGGGCGGCAGGTAATCGCCCTTGTCCAGGGTAATGAATGCGCGACCGAGGTATTCCAGGGTCTTGGTGGCGCGCTGGCCGTAGGCGCCATTCATCAGCACCAGGGCCTTGCCGTCACGGGGGATGGCGGTGGCCAAAGCGGCCTCGACCGAGTAGCTGCCGCTGCCTTGCAGTGGCACGCAGGCGAAGCTGTCATCCTCTACGCCAGCCATGCTGAGCAATTGCTGGCGAACTTGCGCGGTGACCTTATTGAAGGCACCGTCCCATGACCCCCAGTCCCGAAGCATGGCTTCCTTGGTGGCTTTCGAGGTGGTCAGCGGGCCTGGCGTCAGCAGGTAGGGTTCACCCAGGGCAGGGCTTGCCAGTGGCTGGGTTGTCGGGAATTGGGCTTTGGTCATGATCTTCTCCGGCGATGTTGTTTTTGTGGGGAGTGATGCATGGATTGATAAAAACATTTGGCAAGAAATAACTGAAATCGATTTATCGCATGTCACAAACAAGCTGAGCTTATAAGTTGGAGTGCATGAGGCCTGAGCAGGGTCGGCTCATCTGCCGAAGCAATTTTCAAGCAGCGCAAAACCCCGCGCGGTGAATCCCGGGCGGGGTTCTTTGTGGTCAAGGATCAGCGTTTTGGGGGGGCGGGACTCAGCCCTTGTCTGCCTTGCCGGCGGCTGCCGCGAATTTTGCCAGGCGCACATCGAGTCGGCGGGGAGGCCGGTTGCGGTCCTCGGCGTGTTCTTTGCGGCGAATGGCGTTACGCACCATCAGTGAACCCAGGTAGCGGATCGGCTCTGGCGGGAAATACCCCAGCGGGCCCTGCACCAGCGGCGAGCGCGTCCAGGGATTGTCCAGGCCCAGCACCAGTGACGAAAGGATCTGGCCACCCATATGGCACGGTCCGACGCCGCTGCCGGAGTAACCGAAACCGTAGAAGATGTTGCCGCCCGCGCCCATGCGGCCGAAGAAAGGCAGGCCGGTGACCGAGCGATCGGAGGGGCCGTTCCAGGTGGCGGCGATACCAACATCGGCGAAGTCCGGAAAGAACTCCGTCAGCGTGTTGCGCAACAGCCCGGCGTAGGGCGAGGGCTGGTCGAAAACCGGCAGGATGCGACCGCCGTAGGCAAAGGTGTTGCCGCCTTTACCGAGCATGATCCGGCCGTCCGGGGTGTTGTGGTAGTAGTGCACGAAAATCCGCGAGTCGAGTACGGTGACCCCGCTGGTCAGACCGATCCGTTCGAGCAAGTCGGGTCGCGGCTCGGTGATGATCATGTCACTGGAGACGATCGCCACCGAACGCGAGAACTGCGCAAAGGCGCGGGCCATCCAGGCGTTCATTGCCAGCACGACCCGGTCACAGGTCACTTTGCCGTTCGGTGTATTGACGACAGCGGGCATGCCTTCTTCCAGCCCGGTCATCGGCGTGCCCTCGAAAATCCGTACGCCCAGTTCCAGAGCCACTCGGCGCAGTCCACGGACCAGTTTGCCTGGCTGCACACTGGCAGCCGCCGGCGAGAACCAGCCCTCGATGTGCCGGACCGAGCCGGCCATGCGTTGCACCACAGGTAGCGCGCATTTGGAGAAAGAGTTGATGCCATGGCGCTCCAGCGCCGCGATGACCCCGTCGGTCGAGCCGACCTGAGCGCGGTTGGTCGCCGTGTAGAGCGTGCCGTCGAGACGGTAGTCGGCATCCACCGCATACCTTTCGCAAAAGGTACCGATGGCGTAGATGCTCTGCTCAGACTCCTTGACCAGGCGGATTGCCTCGTTGACGCCGAACAAGCGCTCAAGAGTGAAGTACTTGGCCGACCAGGACAGCGCGCAGCCGCCGTTGCGCCCGCTGGCACCGGCACCGCAGATATCGGCTTCGACAATGACCACGTCCAGTTCGGGATTCTGTTCCTTGAGCATGATGGCGGTCCACAGACCGGTATAGCCGCCGCCGACGATACAGACGTCGGCGCGGGTGTCCTGTTGCAGCGCAGGGCAGGGCGTAGCGGGTTGATTCTTCAGGGCCTGGTCCAGCCAGTAGGGGCGCATGAGGTCATCTCGTTTGGCCACGGCGAAACGTTCAGTTTCCATAGAGCATTCCTGATGAGTACGAGGGGCGGCACTTGTGAAAATCATGCTTGCAGTTCATCGTTCATAAATAAAATCGATTTAACGTATGGACGAATAAGCTGAACCTATAGCGAGGTGCGCCGATGATGATTTCCCATACCCAGCTCAAGGCGTTTCACGCCGTTGCCATGAACGGCAGCTTTACCCGGGCAGCGGAACAACTCTGCCTGTCGCAACCCGCGGTATCCGACCAGGTGCGCAAGCTTGAGGATTACTACGGCGTGATGGTGTTCTATCGCGACAAGCGCCTGGTGCGCTTGACCGAAGTCGGCGAGCGGTTGTTTGGCCTGACCCAGCGCCTGTTCGATATCAGTATCGATGCCCACGACATGCTGACGGACTATCGGACGCTGTCGACGGGCACACTGAATCTGGCCGTGGATGCGCCGGTGCATGTCCTGCCCTACGTTTCACGTTTCTGCAGGCGTTACCCCGGCCTCGACGTGAAGATCGAAACCGCCAACACCGATGAGGTGTTGCAGCGGTTGTTCAGCCACCAGGCCGACATTGCCTTGCTGGGACGCAGCATCGAAGACGACCGGCTGCTGACGTTGCACCTGCGCAGCGATCCCATGCTCGCCTTCGTCGCCCATGACCATCCCTGGGCGCAACGTGACTCCATCTGCCTGGCCGACCTGGACAACACGCCCATGGTCCTGCGTGAACAGGGCTCGGTCACGCGCTTATCCCTGGAGGAGGAGATGGCCGCGGCGGGTCTGCAAATCTGCAAGGCCATCGAAGTGGAGGGGCGTGAAGCTGCGCGCGAGGCGGTGGCGATCGGCATGGGGGTCGGTGTGGTCTCCGCGGCCGAGTTGGGCTCGGATTCACGGCTTCGCGGCTTGCCGATCGCCGACTGTCAGCGGCATTTCACCGAGACATTGGTGTGCCTGCGAGCACAGAGCTCGCGGCGTATTTTGACGACCTTTCTGGACATGGTTAGAGAAGGCTTGGCCGACTGATGTTCACCGCCGCAAACTAACCCCCTTGCGGCATTACTCGGGCATTGTTGCCGGAGCCTTCGATGTAGACGTTCATGCCTTTGTTCAGGGCCGGATTGATCGGCTGGGTCACCGATACCAGCACTCCACTTTTCACCCGCACGATGATCTGTTGCGCGGCGACCGGCTGATCGTACTTTTTCTTCTCTGCATAGTTGCCGCCTACCGCACCGGCAAGGGCACCGGCAACCATCGCGACGTCGCGTCCGGTGCCACTGCCGATCAGGCTACCGATACCGAGACCGCCGAGACCACCGAGAACGGCGCCGACGCCACTGTCGTGATTGGTCTGCATCTGGGTCAGCGATATCTGCTCGATCTTGCCCGAGCGAATTTCCATTTCACCCGCGCCGCCCTCATTCGACCCCACGGCGGAACAGCCGCTGATCAAGATCGCCGTCAATGTGACCGTCAGCCAGGACATGATTGCTTTCATTGCTGTGCTCCTCGTCATTGGTATTTGATGGCAATGCCTTTGAGTTTGCGGCCCTGAATCGTATCGATGTCGCGGCTCCACAGAGGGCCGGTCACATAGGCGGCGACGGGTTGGATCTGGTCATAAACCACTACCACTGCATCTGCGCCCAGTTTGGCGCCTTCTTCGCGCAGCTTCTGTTCGACCTGGGTGATGGGCGGCGCCGGATCGATGCTGGCATCGATCAGGATTTCGCCCAAGCGCACACTGGGTCGCGTTGGCTCGGTGCGTAATATCTGCACTTCGCTGGGCAGGGTCGGCGCGGGGTGTTCGACCCCGACGTAGGCGGTGGTCTGCGCATCCACTGTGGCGCAGGCATTTAACGCAAGGGCGCTGACGATGAGCGCTGCGAAAAGTAAGGGTCTGTGCGAACTCGAAAGTCGAAGCAATACAGGGTTAGCCATGGGAGCCATTCCTCTACCGGGGAGCGATTGAACCGCCAACGCCTGTTGGCGATTGGATCATGGTTCAACTGCGGATGAATGCCCAAAGATCGGCGTTCAACTTGTCGATAGCGGCCTTGAAATCCTGCGCGGTGATTTTCTGGCTCTCGTTGGAAAGCTGCTTGCCGAAAACCTTGCGCACGACCCTGACCACGGTCTGGTTGTTTTTCTCGTCGATGAGTTCGGCCTCGATATACAGTTCAGTGTCCTGATCGCGGTGACCGGTCGCAGCCTGTGTCGCACCGACGACGGCGGCGATGGGCACCACTTCATACCATTTCATGCCTTCATTCGACGCGCTTACCCCGGTGATCGCCGCACGCATGATCAAGGTTTTCGAACCTTTCGGCGCCGCACTGGAACGCGAGACCATCCGGTATTTCTGCCCCAGTGTCGCTTTGACCTGGGTGTTCATGTAGTTGCGGATGTCATCGAGGGTCTGTTGGTTGACCCGCTCATTGGGCTTGGGCGCCGGATACAGTTCCAGCCGCTCGAACGCAATGGTGTTGTAGGCATCGGGATTCCACGACGGGCTCACCCAACGCATCGCCGTGCCGCCGCTGGGCGTAGCGACTTCCTGCAGGTTGTCGTAGCTGGACAGATAGCCGGAGTACTGCTCTTTCTCGGTGACTTTGGAAGTGCAACCGCCGAGCAGAAGCCCGGCCACGGTGGCACCGATGAGCCAGTTTCGGGACAGATTCATGATGCGATGTGCTCCTCGGAAGAAGTCGCTTTGGGGGTGGCGAGACACTCAAAAGCGCCAGGTCATGTTCCCGGTCACGGCTTGAATCCAGGCGCTGTCGAATTGACCGGAAATTCGATTGCCCGAAACGTTTTTGGTCTGGTCCACCGGCATGTCGCCGATCCAGATCATGGCCCAGCTGACGTTGACGTCGGTGTCCTTGTTCAGTGCATAGGTGGCGCCTGTCGCGAAGCGCCAGGATTCGGCCATCGGTACCGTCACGGTGCGCTTGTTGTCGGACACGGCGCTGCTGTCGTAAGCCACGCCGACGTTCCACAGCCATTGTGGCGTTGCCTGGTATTGCGCCCCGAGCGACAGGTGCCAGGTGTCCTTGAAGTCGGCGTCGACCGTGGTTGACTGGGCGCCGAGTGCCGTGGTGTCGACCTGCACGGCGATGTCGCCGAACTCTGACCAATCCTGCCAGTTGACCGATGCGAGCAAGGCCCACTGCCGGTCGAGTTGCTGGAACAGGCTCAGGGTGACTGTCTGTGGCACGGTCACGTCGAGTTGGGTGTTCAGGCCGTTGAGGCGATCCAGTGCCGGACCGTTACCTTTCACATCCAGCCCGTCTTCGAAATCCAGATCGACTTTGCTGGTGTAGGTCAGGCCGATGCGGGTGCCGGTTTGCGGTGCGTAGATCACCCCGACATTGGCGCCGAACCCCCAATCGTTGTCCTTGTATTTGAACTGGCCGTCGCCGCGGTCGGTAAAGCCGAACGGCGAACGGTCGATGGCGGTTTGTGCCTGCAACATGCCGTACATGGCTTTTACGCCCACCCCGACCGACCACTGCTCGTTAAAGCGATAGGCCACGCTGGGCACCAGCGACAATCCACCGATGCTGGCGTTCTGCGCGAAGTAGCGTCCGGACCATTCGTTGTCGTAGTTGACCGCCAGGCCGAAGTCGGCGTACTGGCCGAAACCGACGCTCCAATGATCATCCAGTTCATGACTGATGAAAAAACTGCCGCCGGGAATCGGATCAAGGCCATTGCCGCTGCCGCTGCCAGACACATTGGTGTCGGCATCGCGATCGAAGCTCAGGTCGCCATACAGCACCTGCAAACCACCGGTGATCTGCGTGCCGGGCAGGTAGCTCAGCCCCGCCGGGTTGCTGGCAATTGTCGAAGGGCCTTGCGCGCGGGCGGCGGCACCGGCGTTGGCCAACCCGGCGTTATCGGTGCCGATTTCGTAGAGCATGATACCGCCGGCCCAGGCTTGTTGACTGCACAGGGCCAGTAACGTGAAGGCGGGCATTGCACCTGTTCTTGTTTGCATGGATTAGATCCCGGCAAGTGTGCATTTTCGAAATAAGGCTAATAGCAAATGTCGAATAACTTTAACTGCATTGAATCAGCGCGATTCGATCACTCATAAGTGTTAGTTCATATTCGTGACATTGGAAGGGGCAAGGGACGAATAAAGTTGCTCGCGCCGCATCATGAAAGTCCGATGTCTGGCTTTTCAAGTAAGGCGGACCAAGTTAGGCCATAGTTACGGTCGAGTACGAAAGCGCTTCACCCTGGGCAGGATGAAACGCTATTTCTTACAACTTACTGACGAGTACCCGGCAGGAGTTCAAACGTCGGCGTGAACGGAGTGATGGCCGACATCAACAGTTCGAAGGGTTTACGATCGCCTTCGAAAGTGGCTTTGCCGGCTGCAACAAGTTGATCGAATCCGGTTTTCCTGGCCATGACACCTTCCAGATCAGCTCGGTCGACGGTGATGGTGAGATCAGGTTTGCTGGCTTGTTGCCCCTTGATATTGGTCAGCGTCGAGTTGCTCAATTCCACGACAAATTGCTCGCCGTTATCCGGTGTCTTGAGATTGAAAGTGAAGTGCTGATCCGCCACTTTGCTGCCATCCAGGGCAATGCCCAGGTACTCCAGCCATAACTCGGTGCTCATGCCGCGGATCATGTCCGCGCCGCCGGTTTTTGGCGGCACGCCCTTGGGCATGCCATGGCGCAGTTCATACGCTGCCGAAAGGAAACTGTTGCGCACACCGGCACTTTCCTTCTGATAACCGACTTGCTCATAGACGTCCGCCAGCAGGTCCTTGGCCTTGCTGTTCTGCGGTTCGGCATACACCAGCTTGTTGAGGATTTCATACGCTTCGCGGTACTTGCCCTGATCGAACAAGGATTGTCCCTTGCTCATGATCTTGTCGGCGCCGCCCATCATTTCCACGTACAGCGGGGCCGAGTCCTTGGGCGACAGTGGCATCAACGTCGCCGGATTGGCATCCCAGTAACCCAGGTAGCGGTTGATCACGGCGCGACTGTTGTGTTCTTCCGAGCCGTGGTAGCTATGGGTCGCCCAGTTATTTTTCAGGCTTTCGGGCAATTTGTAGACGTTTTGAATCTCGTTGATGGTGACGCCCTGGTTGGCGGCATGCAGCACGGCGTTGTTCAGGTTTGCATAGGCATCGCGTTGCGCGCGCATCACATCCTGAATCCGCTCATTGCCCCAGCGTGGCCAACTGTGGGAGGCGAACATGACGTCTGCCGTTTGACCGTAGCGATACAGGGCATTGTTGATGTTCTTCGACCAGACCAGCGGGTCGCGGACAAGGGCGCCGCGCAGGGTATAGATGTTATGGATGGTGCCAGTGATGTTCTCGGCTGCCCAGAACGCCTTGAACTGTGGGAACCAGGTGTTCATCTCGGCGGGCGCTTCAGTGCCTGGCGTGCTCTGGAATTCCATCTCCACACCGTCGATGGTCAGGGTTTCGAAATCTTTGGTAATAAAGCGATTAGGTTCGATCAGGCCCATGTTGCCACTGGAAGTGTTTTTACCAATGGCCATGTCGACATGACCATAGGGGCTGTGCGGCAACAGCAAACCATATTGCAAGAACGCCCGCCGGTTCATGGCGTTGCCGGCGTAGACGTTTTCAGCCACGGCATGCTCCATGAAACCTTGCGGCGCAATCAGCGGGATCTTGCCGCTGCGGACATCGGCCTCGTCGACCACGCCGCGGATTCCGCCAAAGTGATCGGCATGGGAGTGGGAGATCACCACCGCTACGACCGGGCGCTTGCCCAGTTTTTCGTTGATGAAGTCCAGGGCGGCCCTGGCGGTTTCCTTCGACAACAGCGTGTCGAAGACAATCCATCCGGTGTCGCCCTTGATGAAGGTGATATTGGCCAGGTCAAACCCGCGCACCTGGTAAATCTTGTCCGGCACGACTTCATAGAGGCCATAGGCCGTATTGAGCACCGCCTGACGCTGCAGCGACGGATTGATGCTGTCGTAATCCTTGCCTTCATTCAGGAAGTTGTAGCTCCCCATGTTCCACGCGACGTTCCCGGCGTCGGCCATGATCTTCTTGTAGGGCGGTGCGGCGATGAAGCCTTTTTTCGCTTCTTCAAGGTCGCGCTTGTCTGCAAAGGGGAGTGTCTTGCGCACAGTGTTTTGCATGTCGACCGTGTAGGACGAAGGCGCCTTGCCCTTGCTGTCGAAGTGCACGTTTTGCGATGGAGCCGGATCGGAAGCTGCGCCGTTTGCATCGGCAGCGAAAACGCAAGGGCTGATGCCACCGCCAAGTGTGATCGCCAGTGCCAGATGGAGGGTCTTGTTGTACATGAAAGGTTCCTGCGCCAGATGAAGTGTTCAAGGGCGTCAAGGCAACGCGAGTGTTCTGCGTTGTCAGCTTGACCAGCCGAACCATGAATAGCATATTCATTTGATTCCAAAAAATTCCTGTTTAACGCGTTTCGATAGCATAAAGGTTATGAGATGACGCCCACCCGTTTACGCCAGTTTCTGGCATTGATCGAACACGCCCACTTTGGCCGCGCGGCAAAGGCGCTGGGTGTTTCTCAGCCGGCGTTGAGCAAAAGCATTCAGTTGCTTGAGCG
Source organism: Pseudomonas sp. Sample_16 (assembly GCF_004307665.1). NCBI lineage: Bacteria > Pseudomonadati > Pseudomonadota > Gammaproteobacteria > Pseudomonadales > Pseudomonadaceae > Pseudomonas > Pseudomonas sp. Sample_16. Next base: position 73,848 of record NZ_RCOB01000021.1, on the reverse strand, counting down.
CGAACTGGGCGTCACGTTGTTCGATCGTCGCAGCGATGGCGTGGCATTGACCGCATTTGGTCATTTGCTGCGGGAGAAGAGCCAGCGCTTGTTGGTGGCTGAGCAGGATCTGCGGCGCGACATCGCCTTGCTCGCGGGCGGGGACATCGGCGCGCTGAAAGTCGCTTTTGGCCCTTACCCCAGCGTCATCAGCGGCTATGCCGCCATTGCGCGGATGCATGCCCGCCATCCGCAAATCAAAGTGACGGCCCATGTCGCCGGGTGGCGCGAGGTGGCGCATCAAGTGCTGACAGGCGTGGTCGACCTGGGCATCGCTGAAATCAGTACGCTGCAAGGCCGGGAAGAACTCACCTGTCAATTGTTGGGCGAGCACGAGGGCCGGCTGTTTTGTCGCCCCGATCATCCGCTGCTGGCACAAAACCGCCGCGTGACCCTTGCGCAAACGCTCGATTACCCGTGGGTGGCATCGCGCATTCCCTTGCGATTGGCGACCCACTTGCTTCCGGCAACCCTCGGTTGTGCGGGTGCCTATGATGCGCTGACCGGGGACTTCGTTCCGGCAATCGAAATTGATGTGCCCATGCAAATCGTCCAATTCGTCGAGCACAGCAATGCCCTGACGCTGGGGAATCTGTCGACGTTCGAGCGCGAACTCAACGCAGGCGAAATCGTGCCGTTACCGGTTCAAGACCTCGCACTGCGTACGCGCTACGGCTTTATTCATCTCAAGGAGCGCTCGCTGCCGCCTGCGGTAGAGGTGTACATGAACGAAGTCAGGGAAGTGGAGGCCGATGTTCGTCAGCGTGAAAGTCTGTTGATCAAGATCATGCAGGCGTGAGTCCGAATGCCCGTCGCAGAGCCTTCGCTTGAGAGTGGCGGTCGCTACCTGCGATTCTTCCATTTTCCGTCCGGGGCAGTGAGTGACGGAAGTTAAGTTTCACGACGCGGATTTATTGAGAACCGCCCATTTATTTATGAGCTATACCCAATGTTCCCCCCATGCACTTCTTCCACTTTTGGAGGTTGTTTATGAATATTCGCAGCGTCCCGTTAGCGCTTCTCGTGGCAAGTCTGTTCGGTTGCAGTACCGCTTCAAACCACTCCATGAATTTGCCTCTGGCGGCCACCCACGCCAATGTCGGACATACCGGCAACGCCACGTTGACCCCCGAGGGCAATCAAACCAACTTCGATTTCTTTATCTCGGGTGTTCCGGACGGAACGATTCTGCCACCGCGCATTTACACCTTCATCAATAAAGGCAGTTGCCAGAAACCCGGGCCAGTGGCCTACGCCATGAACGATAAGGTCAATACAAAAAACGAAGCCGGGTCCAACGGGTGGAGTTTTTACCGTAATGCGCCTATCGCAACATCAGAGTTGCTGTCCGGGCAATATTCCGTCGTCGTACGAACTTCGCCCGAGGACGGCAACGTCGATATCTTTTGCGGCGATGTCGCCCAGGCAAAGCGGTGAAATGACCTGAACCCTGACGCGCCTTTGCGGCCGGCACTTGGTAAATGCGCGTCTATACTCACTCTCCTGTTAGTGGCAGGGGCTGAATTGGGTATGTACAAGGCAAGAGCCACAAGCCATTACGGTCAAAGCTCAATTTATTAAGAGTCCCACACGAAAGGCGGATGACCGTCGGTACAGGGATTGGGGTAGTTGCAGTTTTTGAGCCTTGAGAGATGAGAGCACGACGTATCCGAGACGGGTAGTTCTGTGAATCAACTGCGAGAGGATCAAATTCATGAAGCTCAGAAAACTTGTACTGACGGGATTGGCGTTGAGCAGTCTGGCAGCAGGCGCCAGCCTGTCGACAGTGATTCAAGCTGCCGATCAGAAACCCAATATCGTATTCATCATGGCCGACGACATCGGCTGGATGCAGCCGAGCATCTATCACCAGGGTCTGGCGGTCGGTGAGACGCCGAACATCGATCGCATCGCCCAGGAAGGTGCGAAGTTCATGACCTACTATGCCGAGCAGAGTTGTACGGCAGGACGTAACGCTTTCTTTACCGGGATGCACCCGCTGCGTACCGGGATGATTCCGCCGCAACTGCCCGGCAGTCCGTCCTGGCTGCGGCCAGGCACACCTGCACTGTCGAAGTTTTTGCTGGACCTGGGCTATACAACCGGTGAGTTCGGCAAGAATCACCTCGGTGATAACTTCGAAGCACTGCCCACATCCCATGGTTTCCAGGAGTTCTGGGGTTATCTCTATCACCTCGACGCGATGCAGGGCGTGAGTTTTGTCGACATCAACAAGACGCCGCAAGTGCAGGGCATCGCACCACCGTGCAAGGCCACACCGATCAATGGGCTGCCGGACGTGCCTGGCGCGATCGATCCGCGGGAAGGCACCTGCCTGACGCCACCTCGTCCGGTCATGTCTTGCGTTTCCAGTGATGGTACGCAGAAGAACACCACGTGCAAGGACGAAGGTCCGCTGACGCTGGAACGCTCGAAGTCCGTGGATGAAGAAATCTCCGCCAAGGTCATCGACTTCCTCGACCGCAACGATCCGAAGAAAACCAACAAACCTTTCTTCGTCTGGTACAACCCGGCGCGCATGCACATCACCACGGTGCTGCCACCCAAGTACGACGCCATGGTCGGTGAGCCCGGTGGAAAAGACTGGGGCACCAACGAAGCCGGCATGAAGCAACTCGATGACAACATTGGGTATGTCCTGAAGAAACTCGAGGACATGGGCCAGTTGGACAACACCATCGTCGTCTTCACCACCGATAACGGTGCGGAAACCATTACCTTTCCGGACGGCGGCACAACCCCGTTCAAGGGCGGCAAGTTGACCACCTGGGAGGGAGGCATGCGCGCGCCACTGGTCATTCGCTGGCCTGGAAAAATCAAACCCGGCACCGTCCTGACTGACATCTTTGCCTCACTCGACTGGGTACCGACGCTGGTCAATATCGCTGGCGGCAAGAAGGGCAATGAACTCAACGAGCAAATCATGGCGGGCAGCTACCCGGGCATCGTCAAGACCAAGCTCGATGGGGTGGACCAGACTGACTACCTGACGGGGAAAACCGACAAATCGGCGCGCGATACATTCTTCTACTACACCGGTTCGCAACCTTCGGCGGTGCGCTACAAGAACTGGAAGATGTACTACACCATGGTGCCGGATACCGCGACAGGCGGTTTGTATGGCGCGACCACGTTCCACTGGACCCAACTGCTCAACCTCAAGCGCGACCCGTTTGAAACAACGGTCGGCGCTGACGCGAAGTCCATAACCGGTTATGGCGGCGCCTTGGGCTCCCCTGGCAATGCCTATGTCTACAACTGGAACATGTTGCCGATCGGGCAGTTGCTCTGGGAGAAGGAGCTGATGTCGTACCAGGACTTCCCGCCCATGCAGGCGCCGGAAACCTACAACCTGGACGGCATTCTCAAGGCCATGAAGCAGAAGGGTCATAACGGACACGATTAACGCTGTGATCAGTCAGTTGCCATAAACGACGGGCGCCTCTTACAGGCGCCCGTTTTTTTCAGCCAGGAACGACACCGTTCACCGAGCCGCTTGTGCGATATCCCCGCAAAAAAGATCGACGCTGCCATCCTTGCGAAATCCACGTATGAGCAAACGCCTCCCGCTGAGCTGAAAAAATCGCACTAGACTCCTTCGTGCGCCTTGAATCGTACGGGCTCATGCAACAAGGGGGGATGATTCTGTATGCAGTACCTGGGCTAATTACACGGTGGTCAATGCACCATGGACCCATGCAGTTGTGCACTTATCACCGGCCAACATTGTGAAACTACGAGGTTGCTGGAATGGATAAGCTATCGAATCGTTTCAAGTTGTCTGTCGTGTTTGTTGCACTGTTGTCATTGAACGGGCTTGCCCACGCTGCTCAAACAGAAAAAACCAATATCCTGTTCATCGTTTCCGATGACACTGGCTACGGCGATCTGGGGCCGTACGGAGGTGGGATTGGACGCGGCATGCCCACGCCGAAAATCGATGAGTTGGCGGCAGAAGGTGTGACCTTTTACTCCTTCTATGCGCAGCCGAGTTGCACACCCGGCCGGGCGGCCATGCAAACCGGGCGCATCCCCAATCGCAGCGGCATGACCACCGTGGCGTTTCAAGGGCAGGGCGGTGGCTTGCCAGCCGCCGAATGGACGCTGGCATCCGTGTTGAAGACCGGCGGCTATGACACCTACTTCACCGGCAAATGGCACTTGGGCGAAGCCGACTACGCACTGCCCAATGCCCAGGGCTATGACGTGATGAAGTACGTCGGCCTGTACCATCTCAATGCCTATACCTACGCCGACCCCACGTGGTTCCCCGACATGGATCCGGAGACCCGTGAGATGTTCCAGAAGGTGACCAAAGGCGCGCTGTCCGGCAAGGCCGGCGAAAAAGCGGTAGAGGAATTCAAGGTCAATGGCCAATACGTGGACACGCCGGTGGTCGACGGTAAACCCGGCGTGGTCGGCATTCCGTTCTTTGATAACTACGTCGAAAAAGCTGCCCTTGAGTTTCTCGACACGGCGGCCAAATCCGACAAGCCGTTTTTCATCAACGTTAACTTCATGAAAGTGCACCAACCGAACTTGCCGGCACCGGAGTTCGTTCATAAGTCGATGTCCAAATCCAAGTATGCCGATTCGGTTGTCGAACTCGATACCCATATTGGCCGCATCATGGACAAGCTCAAGGCGCTGGGCCTGGATAAGAACACGCTGGTGGTTTACACCACTGACAACGGGGCCTGGCAGGACGTTTACCCGGATGCTGGCTACACGCCGTTCCGCGGCACCAAGGGCACCGTGCGTGAGGGTGGGAACCGCGTACCGGCGATTGCCGTCTGGCCAGACAAGATCAAGCCGAACACGAAAAATCACGAGATCCTCGGCGGCCTGGATTTGATGGCGACGTTCGCCGCTGTGGCTGGCGTGAAACTGCCAGAGAAAGATCGCGAGGGGCAGCCGATCATCTTCGACAGCTACGACATGACGCCAGTACTCACCGGCAGTGCACCTTCGCCGCGCAAGGAGTGGTTCTACTTTACCGAGAATGAACTGTCCCCAGGCGCGGCGCGTGTCGGCAACTACAAAGCGGTATTCAACCTGCGAGGCGACGATGGCGCACAAACAGGGGGGCTGGCCGTGGACTCGAACCTGGGCTGGAAAGGCGCACAAAAATACGTAGCCACCGTGCCGCAGGTGTTTGACTTGTGGCAAGACCCGCAAGAGCGCTATGACCTGTTCATGAACAACTTCACCGAGCGGACCTGGACCATGGTGCCGATCTCGGCAGCGATCATGAAACTGATGAAAACCTACGTTGACTACCCACCACGCAAGTTGCAAAGCATGGGTTACGACGGGCCGATGGAATTGTCGCAGTACCAGAAATTCCAATACGTGCGTGATGCGTTGAAGAAAGAAGGGATCAACTTGTCGCTGCCAAACGGCAATTGATTAACCTGCAGCAAAAGTGGCGATCTCATCCGAGATCGCCACGGGCGGCCAGTGCCGCGGATTGGTAATCACAGGTCGAGTCAAAAGCTACGCGGCTGTTTCACAATTTGCCTGCTCACTCATCTTCCCGCTCGCCAAAGCATTGAAGAAGGGCTGTGTAATCTGGATAAAAGGCGTCCTGGTCCGGCGTAATCAACGCTTTATCCTTTCCTTCCTCATCTCCCCTGATCGGGTTGCCAAGTACCGTACTGACTTGGGTCAGGCCTACCATCACGGCGTTCAGGTTGGCAGCAAATTTTCTTACACGCATTTTTGTTTTTCTCCACAGGACTGAAGACTGCAGGTCAGTAGTTCGCTGACTCTGCATGCCTTCGAATAACGGGGGTTGCTCTGTGAAGAAGATATTATTGACGGTGTGGCTTCCGATCTTGCATTGGGCGACAGCATTTTTTCATTTCATGACAGGTCTTTACCGCTGGTCCGGGCTTTTGAACAGCGTAATAGCGGCTCGCAAGTCGCGAGTCGATTCTCAGTTGGTATCTGCGACGCAACTGTGATGCACCCGGCAAATGCTCCTGCGCTCTCGGATGTTGTTCTTGTAGGACAACGAAACAACCGCCGTCCGGCCGTCCACATTAAAAGAAATCAATTTCGTAGCCGAATCGTGAGGCGGCGTTGACGATGTGCTGGCCCATGATCTGGCGTGCCGCCGCCGCATTGCGGTCGGTCATCGCCTGCACAAGGTCTTCATGCTCACCGCGTGCCGCATGCGGAATATTGCTGAACACCGGGCCCCGCCGTGCGAAGTTCATGGTGATCAGAGCCCGCATCGGCTCGAGCACGGTACGAATCATCGTCTCCAGATAGTCGTTGCCCGATGCTGCGGCCACAGCTCGATGGAAGTCGAGGTCGGCATTGACCGTCTCCAGCGTCGGTTCGCCTTCATATTGCATCCGCAGAACGGCAGCCTGGATCGTTTTCAGCTTGTGTGGGGTCATGTGCGACGCCGCGAGTGCAGCGGCCTGGCTTTCCAGTACGGCGCGCACTTCGAACATATTGCGGATCGTATTATCGCCGTCCAGCAACGGCGCGCGCTCGCGCTGAGGTGAAGGCTGCGGCGAGTGTGCCGCGGCCGAGACAAAGACGCCAACGCCCTGGCGCGACTGGATCAGCCCTTGAGCACGAAGCGTCGCGATCCCTTCGCGAACGACATTCCTGCTGACGCCGAAGTTCTGCGAGAGAAATTGTTCCGTCGGCAAACGGTCTCCCGGCCGCAGGCGCCCAGAAGCGATCTCGTCGCTCAACGAGCGGGCAATGTGCTCGGCAAGATGAGGTCGCCGCGCGACGGGTTGCACATTCATTTCACTCATGCTCATTCATCCCTTTCACTTGTCTTCTTAATCTACATGAGAAGACTTGTTCCAGACAGTAACAACTGAAATACGCCAACGACATCAATCATTAATGCCAATTAAAACAATAAGTTATGTTGTTTTTTGTGAGTGCGTGTGAAAAAGCGATAGTTGTTCAGTTGAGGGACAACAGGACGTCATATACGTTGTTCTCAACCCTGACGCGGACGAACTCCGAAACTCGCCGCGCCACTCTTGCAACCTGCCCGAGGCGCAGCCATATGAAAATTGCCAGCATTGAAACCATTCCGCTTCGAATTCCCTTTACCACGGGGGGCAAATCGGCCGGGGGCGTATGGGGCCCGAAAGATCTTCAGATGGTCGATTCCCTCGTGGTTAAGGTCACCACGGATGACGGTATCGTCGGCTGGGGTGAAACCTTCGGCTTCACCGCAATACCAGCAGTGAAAATCGTGATCGACACAATCCTCGCGCCTGAGCTGATCGGCGCGGATATCACGCGACGCGAGAAATTGCAGGGCGACTTGCAGAGGAAGTTTCACGTCTTCGGTCGCAGTGGTGCGTTCATTTATGGCTTGTCGGCGATTGATATCGCCTTGTGGGATATCGCCGGCAAAGCGGCCGGTCAACCGATTTTCCAACTGCTGGGGGGCAGCGAGGCCACTTCGCTGGCGGCGTACGCAAGCTTGATCCGCTATGCCGACCCTGAGCTGATCAGGATCAATGTGCAGCGTGCGGTGAACAGCGGTTTCCGTCATCTGAAATTGCATGAGGTGGATGCCGATGTCATCCGCGCCGCGTGCGAAGCCGCAGGCCCTGGCGTGGAAGTGACCCTCGACGTGAACGCCCCGTGGACGGTGCGCGAAGCGCTCGATATGACCGAGAAACTTCGCCCGTTGAACCTGCGCTGGATCGAAGAACCGGTGTGGCCACCGGAAGATTATTCGGGGCTGGCGAGGGTTCGTCAGCACGGCGGCATCCCGGTTGCGGCCGGTGAGAATGCTTCGACGCTGATGGACTTCCAGCATCTGCTGGAGGCTGGCGCGGTCGACTTCATTCAGCCGAGCCCGGCAAAAATGGGTGGCATCACCGAACTGCAAAAAGTTTATGCGCTGGCCAATGCCCACGGCGTCACGGTAATGGTCCACGCCTTCTATGACGGCCCCGGCCTGCTGGCCGCCGTGCATGGCAGTGCCGCTCTCGGCGGTGCGAAGTCACTGGTCGAATGGCGTTACTTCGATCTCGAAGCGCAACTCTATGGCGACGCCATTATTCCGCGTAACGGCCGCATCGACGTGCCGCAGGGGCCGGGGCTCGGAATCGAACCGGACCAGGACGTCATCCGCGACTATCGCTTCAAACCCTGATCGCAAAGACCGCCAGGTCATTGCCACGATGGATCGACGCTCATACGGCTGTAGCCGTGTCGGCCTCGATCAGTCACGACGACATTCTTGATAAAAACAAATACGAGGATTGAGCACATGTTAGACAGAATCGTAGGGCCGATTTTGCCCGTCGCCTTTGTGATCGCGCTCGGCTATATCGCCGGCAAGCGCGGGCGGCTCACCCATTCGGACAGCCTGCTGATCAGCCGGCTGGTGCTGGGCTGGATATTCCCGGCGCTGCTGTTTGTCGGGATGGCGAGCACGCCTCGTGAACAGCTGTTCGACTTCAAATTTGTCGTGGCGACGTTTATCGGCATCATGGGCATGTACACCATAGCGCTGGCGATCGGCTGGTTCACCACGCGCAACCTCAAGGTTGCGACGCTCAAGGGCTTCGTCAACGGTTATCCGGATGCAGCGTTCATGGGCATTCCCATCCTCGCGACGATGTACGGCGCCGGGAGCATTTATTCAGTGCTCGTGCTGAACCTGGTTGCGAGCCTGGTAATGATCCCGCTGACCACCATGCTGCTCACCATCGCCGATGGAAAAGGTAGCGGCACCCAGGCGTTCGTATCGAGCCTCTCGGGAGCGGTACGCCGTCCGCTGATGTGGGCGCCAGCCCTTGGCATCCTGATCTCGCTGCTGCAGTTCAAACTGCCGCCAATTGCTGCGGAGTCACTCAATCTGCTCGGCAAGGCGACGCCTGGGGTGTCACTGTTGTGCCTGGGACTGATCATGTCCTCCGAAAAGCTGAAGATGTCGGGTGAAGTCTGGGGCAATCTTGGGCTCAAACTGCTCATTCACCCGGTGTTGATGTTCGCTGCCACTGTGATGCTGGGCACCCATGGACTCTACGCCCAACAGATGATCCTGCTCTGCGCGCTTCCGTCGGCGACGATCCCGGCGATGTTCGCCAACCAGACCGGCGCCTATCAGAGTGAAGCCGCGACTTCCATCCTGGTCAGTACGGTGCTGTCGATCGTGACGTTTTCTTTCGCCATCTACCTGATTGATGGTGGGCTGGCCGCAACCTGATTTGGGTGTTGGGCCGATACACCGACTCGCGAGAACACCAGCCAGACAAAAAGCAGCACGCTGCAGCCAATCAGCACCGAGGCGATGGCAATCAACGGCTCCACTGCGGCGAAGCCCTTGAGGCGCAGGGTCAATGCGCCGAGCATGACCGGCACGCCGACGTTGTAGGTCCACAATTGCGCTGCAGCAATGCGTCCTTCAGTCATTGAGGGGTGCATCGCACCGATGAGCCCGAACAGGGCCATTGACACCCATCCCAACAAATTGACATGGGCATGTACCGCGAAGAGCGAGTGGTCGCCGGTTGCGCCCATTGTCACACCCATCAACACGCCAAAGGCAAAATAGAGAGCAGCCAGCCGAAACCAGGTCCGCGAACGGGGATTGAAATTCATGACACTCACCTCATGCGCGCCTGAGGCGCGCTCAGTTGCCGGATATCGATGTGAAGTCGTTCTGCCCGGCGCAGCGGTCGTGCCGTGCTCGGGGTTGTTGGCATATCCCGTGCCTTCTGCCTATTATGAGACTCTAGTCTCATGAATAGACGGAGTATCATTTATTCCATGCCGAAACCGAAGTCAAGCCCGTCCGTCAGCGACATCGATTCCCAAGGCCGCGCCAACCAGAAACACCGCACGCGCCAAGCGCTGATCGATGCCGCCATTGCCATGCGCGACGAGGGCCATAACCCGACAGTCGCACAGGTGGCCGAGCGCGCAATGGTCTCGCGCGCCACGGCCTATCGCTATTTTCCTTCCATGGAGGCCCTGATCAGTGAGACCGCGGCCGATCGTGAGATGAAGCCGCTGGAGCATTTCTGGCAGCCGGGAGACGATCCGGTGAAGGCCGTCGGGCTTGCGGCGATCGCGTTGAACAAACTGTTGATCGAGGACGAAATCGGCCTGCACGTGATGGAGCGTTCTTTCATGACCGTGTGGCTGGAAAGTGAGACGCACGAGCCGTTAAGGCCAGGCCGGCGGATGAGCTACATCGAGCCGATCGTCGACTCACTCAAGGACACGCTTTCACCCCGGGCACGCAAACGACTGAAGCAGGCGCTGTCGATCGTCATGGGCACCGAGGCGATGATTGCCGTGCGTGATATCAGCGGTGCAAGCATCGAGGAATCACTCGACTGCGCCGCTTGGGCGGCGAGGGCGCTGGTGCGTCAGGCGCTGGTGGAAGGCGAGCAGGCGCGACAAAAGCGCAGGGCCGATCCTGCGATCAGGCCTGAATCCTCAATCGTCAAAGGCCGTGGGTAGTCTTGAAGGCGCCAATCCGCTGATTGTTGCCAGTTCGCCTATGCTCATATTCCGCCTGGCAAAACCATTGACCTTGAAGTTGACTTCAAACCTGAAGTGATTGGGCGGCGAAGCAGTGCAGATGCAACAGGACACGATGCCGATCGTGACCTCCATTTCATACAGGAGATGCGAGCATGGGTTATGTGACGACGCAGGACGGTGTTGAGATCTTTTACAAAGACTGGGGGCCACGTGATGCCCAGGTGCTGTTCTTTCACCACGGATGGCCACTCAGTGCGGATGACTGGGATGCGCAGATGCTGTTTTTCCTGGCAAACGGCTACCGGGTCATTGCACACGACCGGCGCGGCCATGGGCGATCCACACAGGTTTGGGACGGGCACGATATGGATCACTATGCCGACGATGTCGCGGCCGTGGTCGACCATCTTGGGGTGCAAGGCGCTGTCCATGTAGGACACTCCACCGGCGGTGGCGAAGTCATCCACTACATCGCGCGCCATGGCGAAGACCGTGTGTCGAAGGCCGCAATCATCGGCGCCGTACCACCGTTGATGGTTCAGACCCCAGGCAATCCTGGAGGCTTGCCGAAGTCGGTTTTCGATGACTTGCAGGCGCAACTGACCGCCAATCGCGCGCAGTTCTACCATGACGTTCCAGCAGGACCTTTCTACGGTTACAACCGCCCGGGTGCAACACCGTCCGAGGGCATCATTCGCAACTGGTGGCGCCAAGGCATGATGGGCTGTGCGAAGGCGCATTACGACGGAATCGTAGCCTTCTCCCAGACCGACTTTACCGACGATCTCAAGAGCATCACGATACCGGTGCTGGTGATGCACGGTGATGACGACCAGATCGTGCCCTACGAAAACTCCGGGCTCCTGTCGGCCAAACTATTGCAGAACAGCACCCTGAAAATTTACTCGGGCTACCCGCACGGAATGCCTACCACCCACGCCGATGCAATCAATGCTGATTTGCTGGCGTTCGTAAAAGGCTAGGCGAAGGGCGGGGCGGGTGGAAAACCTGCCCCGGCCTCTTGTGGAGTTGAAATCGAGGGTGTTCGGATTTTGATTGAATGTCCGGGGCTCAAGGGCAATCAACGCCTTGGCAGCATACGGGTCAATGTGTTGTCGCCCACGTAGTAATGATGAAACAACCCCGCCGCCGCATGCAGGCCGATCAGCCAATAACCGGCGCTGCCGAGCAGTTCGTGCCATTGCTTCAATTGCTTGGCCAGGTCAGGATCGACCGCCACCGGTGCTGGCAGGAAAAAACCGAAATACGGCATCGGTTTGCCGCCTGCTGCCAGCATCAGCCAGGCTAGCAATGGCGTGGCGATCATCAGGACATACAGCGCCAGATGCATCAGGTGAGAAATAGCGGTTTGCCAGGCGGGCAACGCTGGCGTGATGGGTGGGCGTGGTGTCAGTCGCCCGAGCAGACGGACCCAGACCAGGGCAAAGATGGCAAGACCGAACAGCCCGTGCAACCCGAGAAACAAACCCTTTAAAGGGTTGCCCCGTGGCAACAATCCCTTGGTTTCGATGCAAACGTATACGCCGACGAAAAGCGCCAGCATCAGCCAGTGCAAAGTGATCGACAGCCTTGTGTAGCGTTGTGTTGTTTTATCGCCAGTCATTTTTGGCCTCATGCAGGTAATAAACTGTCAACTCGTTTGAACAGCGTGGGTTCGGCTATCGAGCCGACGGCTGTCACACTGCCCGCCAAGCCTTAAGGCAATCTGAAGACGATTTTGGTCAAACCTTTTTCACCTTCAGACTTCGTTAAGAAATGCGTTTGATACTTCTCCCAAATTGATCCGGGGGAGGTGTCTTTCAATGTCCGATTTCAACTGGAATGTTCAGTTGCCGCTGCATTTCGGCCAAGCCGAAACGCCGCAGATGCGTCTGGTCAGAGCACTGCCCGACGACCCGCAACGGTGCACCTTCGAAAGTTTCATCCAGCAACGTTTTCGCCAGGCCCATGGTGCCGACATTCGCCATTTCATGCCGCAATTGTTTGGCATGAGCGATGCGCTCGGCGCGCTGCATGCGGTGGTGGGTGTACGTCTGGCAAGCGACGGACCGCTGTTTCTCGAGGGTTATCTGGATGAAGCGATTGATCCGCTGATCAGTGCTGCCGCGGATCAGGCCATAGACCGTTCGGGTATCGTCGAGGTGGGCAATCTGGCGGCCAGCAGCACAGGAAGTGCTCGGCTGAGCATTATCGCGATGACTTATCTGCTGGCCATGGGTGGTCTTGAGTGGGTGGCATTTACTGGAAACCTGGGGCTGGTAAACAGTTTTCATCGCTTGGGTTTGAAGCCAGTGACGCTGTGTGCCGCCGACCCTGCGCGGCTGGGCGAGGACCGCCACGCCTGGGGCAGTTACTACGAAAGCAAACCTTGGGTCCACGTTGGCAACATTCGGGCCGGGTTCGTTCATTTAAGCAACACAGGTCTGTTTAGCCGCTTGGGCTTGCCAACGTCCATGGAGGGGGCCTGCCATGTCGCCTGAAGTGGAACGCTTCAAACTGACCCTGCGCAACCATGCCGAGCGAAAATCCAATACCACCGCGCTATGGGACGATCAGCAAAAGCTGGACTATGCCACGCTGTATGCAGAGGTTATTCATCGCCAGCAGCGCTTGCGCGATGAGCATGTCAAAGTGCTTGCATTGGCACTGGGCAATGGCATCGACGCCATGCTCTGGGACTTGGCCGCCTTGTTTGAAGGCTTGACCTGTGTGGCCTTGCCGCCGTTTTTCAGCCCGGCGCAACGGCAACATTGCCTGGAACAAAGCCAGGCCGAACGGGTGATCGCCGAGCCTTCATTGCAAGAGGAGCTGCAAGCAGCGGGCTACCAGAAGAGTGGCGAGTTCTGGTGTCGCGCTTTCAACAGCCCGAGCCATTTGCCTGAGGGCACTGCCAAACTGACGTTCACATCGGGCACGACAGGTACCCCCAAAGGTGTGTGCTTGAGTGCCGAGAGTATTCTGCGGGTCACCCGCGAATTGGACCAAGCCAGCAAGCCTACCGATCCGCAACACCACCTGGCCCTGCTGCCGTTGGCCATTTTGCTGGAAAACATTGGTTGTTATGCCGCGTTGTACGCGGGTGCCACCTTGAGTCTGCCAAGCCAGGAGTCACTGGGTATTCAAGGCGCCAGCGGTGTGAATGTACCGCTGCTGCTGGGATGCCTGGCCAGTCGATGCCCTCACAGTCTGATCCTGGTGCCACAGCTGCTGCTAATGCTGGTCAGCGCTGCCGAGCAGAAAGCCTTTGATCCCCGGCATTTGCGTTTTGCCGCCGTGGGAGGGGCCCGGGTTTGCGAAGACTTGCTGCGGCGTGCCGAGCGTGTGGGCATTGCGGTCTACGAAGGTTACGGGTTGTCGGAATGTGCGTCGGTGGTATGTCTCAATCGTCCGCAAGCACGGCGTCTCGGCAGTGTCGGGCGGCCATTGTCCCATGTGCAGATTTGCCTGGCCGACGATGGCGAAGTGTTGATCAAGGGTGCGACCCTGCTGGGCTATCTGGGGGACGCACCGAATACCGCCCAGTGGTGGCCCAGCGGTGATCTCGGTGAGTTCGACGCCGACGGGTTTCTATACATCAAGGGCCGCAAGAAGCATCAATTCGTCACCAGTTTCGGGCGCAATGTGAACCCCGAATGGGTCGAGGCCGAATTGACCCAGCGCCGCCATATCGCCCAGGCCTTCGTCTACGGCGAAGCCATGCCACGCAACCATGCGCTGCTCTGGCCCCATCATCCCGACTGCACTGACGAACAACTGGCCGCCGCCGTGGCCCAGGCCAACGAGGCTTTGCCCGATTACGCCCGGGTCCACCACTGGACTCGCCTTAACCAACCGTTCACCGCCACCAATGGCTTGCTGACAGCCAATGGTCGACCCCGCCGGGACGCCATCGTCGAGCGTTACCGGGCGCAACTGAGCGAATCTGCATTTTCCGAGGAATCCGCGCCATGAGTTTTTTTGAAACCCTGCAAGAAGCCACTCACCAAGAACGCTTGACGTTGTTCAACCTGCCGATCATTCGCAATGCGTTGCAGGGCAACGTCAGCCTCGAAAGCTACCGGGCCTTTCTGACGCAGGCCTATTACCACGTGCGTCATACCGTGCCGTTGATGATGGCCTGCGGTGCACGCCTGCCATTGCGCCTGGAATGGCTGCGTGAAGCGGTGTGCGAATACATCGAAGATGAGTACGGTCATGAAAAATGGATACTCGATGACATCGAGGCTTGTGGCGGTGACAGGGATGCCGTGCGCGACGGCCGCCCGTCCTTGCCTATCGAATTGATGGTCGGTTTCCTTTACGACCTGATTGCCCGAGACAACCCGGTAGGACTGTTCGGCATGGTCAATGTGCTTGAAGGCACCAGCATTGCCCTGGCCACCCACGCCGCCAGCAGCATTCGCGAACGCCTGGACCTGCCGGAAAGCGCCTTCAGCTACCTCAGTTCCCACGGCTCTCTGGATATCGAGCACATGCAGACCTACCGGCGACTGATGGACACCCTGGATGATCCGGATGACCAGGCCGCCGTCATTCATGCATCGAAAGTGGTCTATAAGCTATACGCCGACATGTTCCGTGGCTTGCCGGGCGACGGGGAGAACCGCCATGCGCCTGTCTGAAGCTCGAGTCGTGTTGACCGGTGCCAGCGGTGGCATCGGCCTGGCCATCGCTACCGCCCTGTGTGCCAGTGGTGCCCATGTGCTGGCGGTGGCTCGACATAGGGAGCCGTTGGATGCGTTGCTTAAACGCTACCCGAATAATCTGTGCTGGGTAGGCGCCGATCTGACCGTCGCCGCCGAGCGCCGGGAGGTACAGGCAGAAGCCGAAAGCATGGGCGGCATCAACTTGTTGATCAATGCCGCCGGCGTCAATCATTTCGCCATGCTCGAACAACTCGATGACAACGAGATCAACGCGATGTTGGCGGTGAACATCAGCGCGCCGATCTGTCTGACCAAAATCCTGCTGCCGATGCTCAAGCAAGCTGACAGCGCCATGGTGGTAAACGTCGGTTCGACCTATGGCTCCATTGGCTACGCCGGATACGCCAATTATTGCGCCAGCAAGTTTGCCCTGCGCGGATTTTCCGAAGCCCTGCGCCGGGAGCTGGCCGACACGCGGGTCAGCGTCCTCTACGTTGCCCCGCGAGCCACCCGCACCAGCATGAACAGTCCGGCAGCCCAGGCGCTGAACGATGCGCTCAAGGCCAATGTCGACGATCCGCGTACCGTGGCGACCGCGGTGATTCATGCCATTGCCGGTGACCGTCGCGACTTGTACCTGGGATGGCCGGAACGTTTTTTCGTGCACCTCAACAGTTTGCTACCGCACCTGGTGGACCGTGGCTTGCGCAAGCAATTGCCGCTGATCCGCCGCTTGAGCCAGAAAACAGACCAGGAGAATCTCAAACCATGAAATACATCATCGCATGCCTGCTGCTTGGCGCCTTCAGCCAGGGCGCCTGGGCGCTGGACGCTGCCGATCAGCAGCGCCTGAACGATATCCAGCAAAGCTGGGCACATATTCAGTACGAAGTGCCGGAAGGGCAGCGAACCGCCGCGTTCGAAAAGCTCGCTGCACAAGCCTCACGCTTCACTCAGGAGCGCCAATCGGTTGCTGAAGCGTGGATTTGGTCCGGCATCGTCACCAGCAGTTGGGCCGGTGCCCAGGGAGGGCTGGGGGCGCTGGGCAAGGTCAAGGAAGCCAGGGCCGATCTGGAAAAGGCACTGGCGATTGACCCCAAAGCGCTGCAGGGCTCAGCCTACACCAGCCTCGGCGCGCTGTATGATCGTGTACCGGGATGGCCCATCGGTTTTGGCGACTCGGACAAGGCCGGGGAGTTACTCGAACTGGCCCTGCGCATGAACCCAAATGGTATCGATAGCCTGTACTTCTGGGGTGATCACCTCTACCGTCAAAAGCGTTACGTTGAAGCCAAGGCTGCGCTACAAAAAGCACTGCTGGCGGCGCCTAGACCCGGACGCGAAACCGCCGATGCCGGGCGTCGCAAGGAGATCGAAGCACTGTTAGTGGACATAAACAAGAAACTTGGCTGACAGGAGTCCATGTGCGTTTATTACTGATAGAGGATGACGTGGCCCTCGGCGAGGGGATATCTCAATCCCTGGGTCGCGAGGGTTACACCGTCGACTGGTTGCAGGACGGCAGCAGCGCACTGCATTCGCTGCTCAGCGAAACCTTCGATCTGGTGGTGCTCGACCTCGGCCTGCCGCGCATGGACGGTCTGCAGGTATTGCGGCGTTTGCGTGACAGTGGCTCCAACCTGCCGGTGCTGATCCTTACCGCGCGCGATGCCACCGAAGACCGTATCGCCGGGCTGGATGCCGGGGCCGATGATTACCTGATCAAGCCTTTTGACCTGGCGGAATTGAAAGCCCGCCTGCGTGCGCTTTTGCGCAGAAGCGCCGGGCGCGCGCAATCGACGATCGAGCACGCGGGCATCAGCCTTAATCCCGGCACTCAGCAAGTCAGCTATAAGGGCGAGCCCGTGGCCCTGACGCCCAAGGAATACCAACTGCTGCACGAACTGCTTTCGCCGCCCGGGCGGGTGATGACTCGCGACCATTTGATGCAACTGCTGTACGGCTGGAGCGAGGAAGCCGAAAGCAACACGCTGGAAGTTCACATCCATCATTTGCGCAAGAAATTCTCCACCGACCTGATCCGCACCATCCGTGGTGTCGGTTATCTGGTGGAGGAGCGTGGATGACTTCGATCAGGCGGCGCACCCTGACGCTGATCATCGGCCTGATGCTGGCCGGCCTGGCCGTGATCAGCCTGCTCAACCTGCACGACAGCAACCACGAAATCGCCGAAGTCTATGACGCACAACTGGCCCAGAACGCCCGGCTGCTGCAAGGCGTGATGCGCATGCCCATGACCGGCAAAGAACATGCTGATTTGTACCAGGCTTTCAATCAGGCCCTGAGCGAAGCGGTGCCAAGGGTCGACGGCCATCCCTACGAGACGAAGATTGCCTTTCAAGTCTGGAACGCCAGTAACGAAGTACTGGTACACACCGCTAGCGCGCCGTCTTTCAACCCACCGCCAAGGACGCCAGGCTTCAGCGATGTCGTCGACTTGAGCAATCGCCGCTGGCGTGCCTTTCTGCTCGAAGACAAGCAAAACGGTTTGCGCATCTGGGTAGGCGAGAGAGACGACGTCCGCTCGGACCTGGTCGACCGAATTGTGCGCCATACGTTGTGGCCCAATATTCTGGGAAGCCTGATGCTGGCTGCCATGATCTGGTTGGCCATTGGCTGGGGCTTGCAGCCGCTGGT
The DNA here is from genome assembly GCF_004307665.1 of Pseudomonas sp. Sample_16. NCBI lineage: Bacteria > Pseudomonadati > Pseudomonadota > Gammaproteobacteria > Pseudomonadales > Pseudomonadaceae > Pseudomonas > Pseudomonas sp. Sample_16. Next base: position 55,969 of record NZ_RCOB01000021.1, on the reverse strand, counting down.
CAACATGGCCGCGACATTACGGGCCAGGCACCCTGGCTCGCTCGAGCCCTTGCAATTTACGCCGTTGCCCACGGAGCTTGAACCCATGCAGGCAGCGCTCAACCGAATGCTCGCGCAGATTCAGGAAGTGCTGGGGCGTGAGCGACGATTTGTCGCTGACGCCGCCCACGAAATGCGCACACCACTGGCCGTGCTCAGGGTCCATGCGCAGAACCTACTGGAGGCAGGGAGCGAAGCTGATCGTCGCACCTCACTTGAACACCTCATCGCTGGCGTGGACCGTACCAGTCGGCTGGTCAATCAATTGCTCACGATGGCCCGCATCGAACCCCAGGCAGGCACGCAAACACCCGCGCCGATCGATCTGGTTGCCACCGTTCGTGAGAGCCTTGTTCAGTTGACGCCCTGGTTGTTGAGCAAGGAGCTCGAACTGGTTTTCGATGTCACCGCCGACATACAGCCTGTGAGAGTAGACCCCGCTGTCATTGATATTGCCTTGAACAACCTGGTCACCAATGCGGCGAATTTCTCCCCGCTGCATGGCGTGATCACGGTGAGGCTGAGCAAAAAGGACAATCGCTACGAACTCAGCGTCGAAGACGAGGGGCCGGGAATCAATGAAGAAGATCGCGAGCGACTTTTCGAGCGTTTTTACAGTCGCGGAAACGACCAGGGTGCAGGTTTGGGGCTGGCTATCGTTCAGACGATTGCGGAACGCTTGGGAGGGCAAATCAGATTAGAGAATCGTATCCCTGCAGGACTGCGCGCTACATTGGAGATTTGTCGTTTCTGACCCGGCCTTTCATGTTTCGATGGCCGATTTCTCTCCGGTGCGGTGCGAACCCTTGGGCTTGAGCGAACAATGCGGGCGTCGTCTTCCGACACCCAAGCTTCCAGCGTGTCGGCAGAGACGGCGGTGCTGGAGCCAAAGCTGATCGACCCGCAGCACCTGCAACCAGGCTGGGATTACTTCATTTTCGCCAGCATGGCCACGGCGACTGCCTTGGCCGACTGTGGGTTCTGGCCGGAAATGACTTCGCGATCCTCGACCACGTTCTCGCTCCATGGCTTGGCTTCGGAGAAGTTCGCACCGGCTGCCGTCAGGCCATCCTGCGGGAACAGTTTCATATGGCCGCCACCGAGGAAACCTTTGGCCTGCTCTTCTTCCGCGTCGGTGAAGGCGGTGACTTTGTAGCCCTTGTAAATCCAGTTGGCTGGCGCTGCCGGCTGCTTGCCCGATTCCAGCGCAGAGACAAAACCGCGGGCGTCCGGGATCGCCGACAACATGGCTATGGTGCCATGGCAGGTGAAGCCGGTGACTTTGCCTTTTTCATGGAAGTTGGTCAGCAGTTGGCCCAGTTGCTTGTCCTTGAGCAGATCCTGCATCGGGACATGGCCGCCAGGCACGAATACGGCATCGAACTTGTCGTAGCCGATTTTCTGAACCTGCGCGAAGCTGATTGCCGGCGAGTCGCTCTTCGAGGTCAGCTTCAGCGTGGCCAGCAGTGCGAGACTTTCCTGACGGGCCTTTTCATCGCCGCCCCAGAAGTTCACATCATTGGATTTCTCGTCTGCCGTTGGCGCCTTGCCGCTAGGGGTGGCAAATACAACGGTTTGACCCGCGGCAATGAAAGTCTGCACCGGTTGCATTAATTCGTTCAGGAAGAAACCTGTCTGCATGACCTTACCGTCTTTCAGGTCCAGTTGAGCCTGATCCGACAGGACAACCAATACCGTGCCGGCATTGGCATAGTTGGTGGCAGCGGCGAGCAGGGCGGCAATAATGGTTTTTTTCACGGGATGCTCCAGCAGGGATGGTTTGATGGAGCCATCTTATTGCTAGATCTGGCGATGGTAGAGACCAATAATTGAATTTCACTTATTACATTGAGTAATCAATTGTAGGAAACGTTGGCGCCGAAAATCAGTGCTGGGTTGTGTTGGCCGTCGCAGTAATGGCAGCTTCAACCTATTCGCAAATGAAATGAACAGCAGGAGGGGGCGAAAAACATTGATATGCACGCGTAGACAATACATTTTTCAATTGTTTCGATCTCGAGCAGGCTAGCTCCTGCGGGCGCGCTGTTTGGCGTTTTAAACGTCGTTGTGGGTTTGTGTTTAAGCGTCCTCAGGCTTTCTTCCAGAAAGCCACAAAACCTTGCGCCGTTGCCTACGGTTACGCCAGAATCCGCCGGCTTGTGCGTCTTGGGGCTGCTCGGTAACTTGATTCGCGTCACTGCACATCAGTGATCGGGTTTCGCAGCCCGGTAATCTCTAGGCGCACATCGTCTACCGTCCCTGAGCAGATCGTCAGGTCTGCCTCTCATGTCATGGCGGCTGTGCGTGGGAGACCTTCGGGTCTGCCAAGTTCCTAGAGTCCTGGTCTGCGAACCCGCGTACAGTTGCCACCTAATTTTCGTTTCGCAGCGAATGGTGTCAGCTCCATTTCTCTAGGAGTTTCATCATGATCAAACCGACGCCCAATCCCCCGGAAAACGATCCAGTTTCCCCCTACGAATCCGACTCGAAAAAGCTCAACGACGCCGCCGAGCGGGACGAATTTATTATTCTAAAAATAGATCTGTCCCCTTTTTCATTTTTTTCATTCTGACCACCGATTGCCTCGGAATTCACCAGCACCATACTCGGCAGAGAACGGGTAAAAGTGGACGGTCGCCTACTCTGGCAACTGAGCAAATCACAGCCTTGATCAGCTCAGTCGCTCATACCGGAGGTAACCATGGGAATCGGTTCCCATGCATGAGAAGCCTGCTCTCTGGTACATGAGTGCGGCTGGATTATCGGGTCGCACGCTTAAACGCAGATAAGCAAATCCATTTTGCTTAGCGGTGGCCGCGTAAGCGTTGAGCAGCGATAGGCCAACGCCGTTCCGCCTGTAGACCTGGCTGACGTTGATGGTGCAGAGCTCCGCGTAATCTTGTTCGGGTGTCCACAACGAGTAACCGGCAAACTGCTCGTCAATGATCGCAACCGTCAATCGATCGAAGTTTTCAACCCATCGAGTGAGGTGACGCTCCAACTGTAGCCGCCAGGTATCTTCGTGAGTGGGCTCCCAAGACCGAATGTAGTCCTGCTCTCCCCGGTATATCGAAGGAAGATCGGTCACGTGGGCTTGCCTCAAAATGAGGGTCATCTGAACGCCTCCTGCGTGTTGAGCATGGGGATTTACCGCGTGATATGACGCGGAAGTCCGGCTTTGTGATGTTCGGGGTTATCGACCGCTTTCAAGTGGTAGTGACGGCAAAAATCACGTTCAACTTACGACCACCGCACAGAAAGGGAGCAGGCTTAACGTGCGTCCCTTTCTGTGCTGTTTGCAGCGCGGCGCATCCCGGCGCCTAGATAACTCAGAAGCTGTACTTGGCGGTCAGCATCAAATTGCGCGGGGCACCGTAGCTGTCGCCACCATAGCTAACGGAGTTGGAGATGGAGGAGTAGTACTTGCGGTCGAAAATATTGTTGGCATTGAGTTGCAGGTCTAGGTTCTGGTTGACCTGGTAACCGGTCATCAGATCGGTAACGGCGTAGGCACCCTGCTTGAGCCGGTAGCTGCTGCCATCGAGCAACTCGATGTCGTTGTACATACGGCTCTGCCAGGAGACGTTGCCGCCGACGCGCAGTTTCTCCAGCTGGCCTTGGAAGCGGTAGGTGGTGGCCAGCTTGAACAGGTGCTCAGGGGTATCGGTGTCAAAGCGCTGGTTCACGGTCTGCGGGTTGGCGTCATCCTTGATGGTGTGCACGCGGGCGTAGGTATAGCCACCGCCGATCTGCCAATTTTCGGTAAGAGCGCCTTGCAATTCAAAGTCGATGCCCTGGCTGCGAATCTCGCCTGAGGCCTCATAGCAGGAAGACTGTGGGCAGTTTTCCACGAACACCTGCACTGCGCGGTTTTCCTGGTCGACACGGAACAAGGCCAGGCTTGCATTCAACGCACCGTCGAAGTATTCGCCTTTGATGCCGACCTCGTAGTTCTTGCCGACGATCGGCTTGACGGGGGTCGCGGAGGTGTCTTTAGAACTCTGTGGAGTGAATATATCGCTGTAGCTGACGTAGACCGAATGATGGTCGTCCAGGTCGTAAATCAAGCCTGCATAACGGGTGACGTTGCGGGTGACCTTGTAGTCTCCATCGCCGTCACGGTTGTCGTAATCATACCAATCCAGACGTCCGCCAAGGATCAGCTTCAGCGGGTCGGCCAGGCTTAGGCGAGTGGTCATGTACACGCCGTCTTGGGTGGTGACTTCGCGGCTATTGTCAGTGTGGACAAAGTTCGGCTTGCCGGCGTTGATCGGCCAGTTGGTGTCGTACGGGTCGTAGTTGTGGGTGGTCATGTCGTAGATGCGCTTGCTGGCACCCACCACCAGCTCGTGTGTCCGCCCGAACGCTTCGAATGGGCCACTGACAAAGGCGTCCACGCCGGCCTGGTTTTCATCGTGGGCCGACTGGTAGACGGTTCGGGCCAGCGTGTTGTTGACCCAGCGCGACTGGTAAGAACCGGTGAACAGCGCGTTCTGTTCAGAGTAGTTGGCGTTGACCTGAAGATTCCAGTCATTGGCCAGGCGCTGACGCACTTCGGCGAAAATGGTGTTGATCTCCTGATCCTTGTTCTCCCAGTCGGTACCCGGGTTGTACGAGCGCGGCAGGTTCAGGTGGTGGCCGTCGAGGCCGATCATCGAGGCGCCCCAGAAGTAGTTGGTCTTGTCTTTCTGGTGGGAGAAACCCAGGGTCAGGGTGGTGTCATCACTCAGGTCTGCTTCAGTGACCGCGTAGAACAGGCCGTGATCTTCCTCGACATCATCAATGAAGCTGTTGGCGTCGCGGTACGAAGTGACTACCCGCCCGCGCAAGGTGCCACTGTCGTTAAGCGGGCTGGAAGCGTCGATCTCGCCACGGTAGTCGTCCCAGCTGCCGGCGGCACCGGTCAAGGTGACCTTCTGCTCGGCGAGGGGCCGCTTGCGTATCAGGTTGATGGCCGCCGAAGGGTTTCCTGCACCGGTGACCAGCCCGGTCGCACCGCGCACAATTTCGACCCGGTCGAACATCGCCAGGTTCGGCTGGGCGCCGACCGTCCAACCTTGGTAGCCACTCGGGATACCGTCATACATGAGGTTATCGATGTCGAAACCACGCGCCGAGTAGGTCTGCCGGCCGGGGCCGCTGGAAAAGTCCAAAAACAGGCCTGGTGTGGCCTTCACCACATCGTTGATGCTGGTCATGGCCTGATCGTCCATGCGTTGCCGGGTGATGACGGTCACCGCCTGAGGGGTCTCACGCATGGTCAGCGGCAGCTTGGTCGCGGTTTGCATGGGGCCAGTGGTGTAGGAGCCGGTACCTTCCGTAGTGCTGCCCAGTTGAGTGGCACCGATTTCGGTGGCGCCGAGCTCTAGAGTGCTGGACGGGGCGGCATTTTCGGACGTTGTCTGAAGCGCTTCTTCCGCTGAGACGGTGGTGATACTGGCCATGCAGATAGCCAGTGCCAACAGGTTAGGAGAAAGGTTCGAACGGCGGTGAATGGTGTGAAACGACATCAATCTGCTTCCCCAAGTGATACAAAACGAATCTGATGCGAGTGCGTGTAAGAACAATTCGCATTAGCATGTCAGATCGAGTGTCTTGAAGAAAGCTTTACGAGTCAGTTAGTTAACAAAATTTTCACATTTGCTGATTTCTATGCGGGCATGAAAAATCCGGGAAGGCCTCCCAAAATGTGTGAGGGGTGCAAGTTAGAGGGTGTAGAGGTTGACTGCTATTGACCGTCCTACAGATTACGTACTGCTGAGTTATACGAAGCATGAAAGCTCCGCCAGACACTTGGGAGTCGAGTTCAATAACGCGAGGTCTGCCTATCCCTGTAAATGGTGATCCCGCAAACGATTCACCAGAGAAAAGCAGAGAAAAGGGGACGAATTTATTATTCTCAAAATAGATCTGTCCCCTTTTTCCTCCCTTTTTCCTACAGCATCAGTTAGCGGATGCCCTCGGCTGGTTCGCCCCCGGGCCATTAGCGGCCCGGAATTTGGCGCGTCACGCTGCCGCACTGGGCAACCCCTTGCGAGACGGTGACCTGGTGGCCAGTGGTAGCTGGACCGGCATCTACTGGGGGTCGGCCGGGGTGCAAGTGGAAGTCGAGTTCGCCGGGGTAGGGCGGGTTGCCTTGTCGACTTGATGCGATTCAACGGCTCTCAACTCTTTACAATCGCTATGCGTCGAATTGCTTCGGGCCAATAGCTTCCTACAGACGTTTAGCAACTCGTCTTGCCTGCGCAATGCCACGGAACCTCATCTTCTAAAAACCAGGTTTCATACGCGAATAGGTCGAAACACCCATCACCAGCATGATGATCAAGACCACGAAGACTTCGCGCTGCAATACTCGCAAGAGTAACTGCCCGACCTTGTGTCTAATCGCTCGTAGCGCTGCAGTCCACATCGAGACCTTCCCGCCGCGCAGTGCCATATTCGTGAAATAAAGCGTGCCCAGGAACACTACCAGCGGACTGACCCAGCGTATCCACGGCGCATGACTGGCCCACGCATATGCCAGGGCTGCGGGCACGGTAGTGGGGAGTACATGGCGCAGCAACAGCAGCCCGGCACCTTGCCTGTACCAACGGCGCGGGAGTAACCGGCGGCTGAGCAGCACATCCAGCGACCCCGCGGACACCGCCACCAGGGACCAGATCTGGTAATCCTTCATCCCCAACCAGATCACGAGCGGTATGAACAGCGGGATGACAAGCAGACCGGCCAGCCCATCCCTTTTTGCAGTTTCGGCAAACACCGAAGGCATAACAATAACCGCCAACGCGAGCCACAGGAAAAGGTACACCCCTCGAAAGCTCTCGGGCGGCAACCAATCCCGCCAGTTGTCCAGTGTTTTTAGCCCGAGACGTTGAGGCAACTCTGGGTACTGGTATTCGATGGATTGCGCAATCTGAGTAAAACGTTGCCAGTCGAGGCTGGTGAGGTAGTCGGCCAATCCACGACGTCGGCTATCGCTCATGGGTTTGAATAGTAAGGCGGCGGCCTGCCCATGAATATTATCGGCGTCGAACCTGGCAAGGTCACGGCGCACGGATTCTTCCATGACCTGCATTTCGCATCGCCGGATCAGGCGATCCCAGCGCCAGTATTCACACGGCAAATTACCCTGGGCTTCGTCCCACCCCATGGCCTGGCAGACGTCGTCGAAAAAGGATGGCGACCATTGCGAGGCAGATTCGAGCCAATCCAATATGCTCTCCTCAAACTGCTGGCGGCGCTCGAAGGGAAGTAGCCAGTCGCTGGCAAGCCAGTGGCGCAAGGCGTCCATTACCTGGCGGTCTTTACCCTCGGCCAACCATTGCTGCATTTGCTCCAGGGACGGTTCTGGAGGACTGACGGTGATCAGGGTGTCGACGGACTCCAAGGGGCTGACCAGTGGGGAGTATTCTGCGGTAGGCGCGATGATGGCTAACGGGGCATCAACGACCTCCTCTTCAATCTGCGCGCGCCAGCGAGCCTCAGCCAGTGAGGTTTCATAGGCTTCACGCAGGCGCTGAAATTCATCGGGATTTTCGTCCGGGCGGTGATTTTTCAACAGCCGCGCATAAGCGCGCTTGATGCTGCGTTCGTCCGCGTCCGGGGTAAGATTGAGCAATTGCCAATGGCTCATGGTGGCTTAACCCTCTCGTTCGAAATGAGCAAGGCGCTGAGTGATATCGCTGCGCGCTGCGCGTATCCGGTGCTCGTCCTGGGTGTCGAGCATTTGCTGGAAATAGTTCGCCAGCCCGGCAATATGCTCCCGGCCATCACCGAGGCTTTCCTGATACAAACGGTCCAGTCGTGCCAGCAACAGGGTATTGATCTGCTGATCGCGTGGGTGCACCTTCAGCGATTCTAGGGCGACCAGCCGCCGGGCGATTTCTTCTGCAGGCAGGACGCCAGGGTTGTTCTCGATCACTAGCCGGCGAGTGTCGCCGTTGATCGGCAAATGCACCTGAGCTTCGAGCAAGCCGTTGTTGTCGTAGGTGAAGCGCACATCCAGGGTGACTTCACCGGCCTTGCGCGGCGGCACCGGAATTTCCAACTCCCCCAGGAAAATGTTGTTATTCACCAGCCGGCTTTCGCCCTGATAGATACCCAGTTTGACCACGCTCTGGTTGTCACTGAGGGTGGACACGGTACGGGACCGGCTTACCGGCACCACCGTGTTGCGCTCGATGATCGGCAAGTAATGGCCGCTTTGGAAACCGCCACCTTGCTGTACCGACGTCTCGATGCCCAAGGTGTAGGGGCAGACATCGGTGAGCACCACTTCTTCAAGGGAGGCATGGCGAGCCTGAAGCGCCGCCTGAATGGCCGCACCTTGCACGACCACTTCGTCCGGGTTGAGCTGCATCGCCGGGATTCGCCCGAACAGGGATGCGACCAGCTTGCGCACCAGCGGCATGCGTGTCGTACCACCCACCAACAATATTTCGTTCAGGTCCGCGACCTTGATACGGGCATCACGCATTGCGCGTTCGATCGGCGCACGCAGGCGGTCCAGCAGGGGACGAACGATGTCAGCAAGCTCGCCTTGAGTCAGTTCTATGCTCCATTCACGCGTTTGCTCGCGAAGGGTAAAGCGTGCCGCCTGCGCCGGCCCCAAGGCATGGCGAACCCGTTGAGCTTCACGCCGCAACCGCTGTGCGATGGCAGGGAGGCTGGTGTCTGGCAGGTCAGCGGTGCCGATTTTTGCGATGAAATGCTCCACGAGCAGGTCATCGAAGTCTTCACCGCCAAGGAAGTTGTCTCCCGCGCTCGCGCGGACTTCCATCACGCCTTCGAATAGTTCCAGAATGGACACATCAAAGGTGCCACCGCCGAGGTCGAACACCAGAAAGGTCGCTTCGTTTCGCTGTTGAAGACCATAGGCCAAGGCTGCGGCGGTGGGCTCGTTGACCAGTTTTTCAATTTTCAACCCGGCCAGTTCGCCAGCAATGCGCGTCGCCTTGCGCTGAGCATCGCTGAAATACGCAGGCACGCTGATCACCGCTTCATTAACAGGCTCGCCCAAGGCACGTTCGGCGTCAGCCTTGAGACTGCGCAGCAGCATCGCCGAGAGCTCTTCCGCGCGGTAAGCGCGTGCGCCCAGTAGCGTTTCGCGGGAGCTACCCATGTAGCGCTTGAACAGAGACGTGGTGAGGTGCGGGTGGGTGTGCAACCGCTCGCGGGCAATATCCCCGACGACCAGTTGGCCGTGGTCGTCGAGGCCAACGACGCTAGGCGTGAGAAGGTTACCCAGAGCATTGGGGAGTATCCGGGCATGTTCGCCGTCCCAGGCAGCCACGAGGCTGTTGGTGGTGCCCAGATCGATACCTATGATCACAATCACTTTTCCTTAAATGACGCGGCCGATCAGCAGAGCACTTTGGTCGCAAGGTCAGTCGTCACAGTCGTACCAGCGGTACGAAAATCCATGGCTGGAGTTATCGGCAGTGCTGGCGGCAGCTTTAACCCGACTCGAGGAAAAGTGGGGACCGTCAGCAATCGGAAATGGCGCCGAAGCGAACCCGCAGAAAAGGGGACGAATTTATTATTCTAAAAATAGATCTGTCCCCTTTTTTTGTTGAAGTTGGCGATGGTCTTGAAATCCGGCATCAAACGCCCGGTCAGCCACATCAGCTCGACGTTGCGTTGGGCTTCCCGCTCCAGGCGTCGACTCGACTGAACCCGGTTCAGATAGCCGTAGATGAAAATCTTCAACAAGATCGCGGGGTGATAAGCTGGCCGGCCCGTCACTGCCGGTATGACACCGTCAAAACCAAGTTTGGCCAGGTCGAGTTCGTTGACGAAGACGTCGACTACGCGCACCGGGTTGGTATCGCTGACGTAGTCGTCAAGACTCTCGGGAAGTAAGGTGCTTTGACCGCGATGTTCGCCTTGGATGAAGCGCTTCATTGACGATTCCTGGAGTTAAACACCTCGGAAAATCATAGCAAAGGTGTATACCGGCATAGGCTCCCTGACAGAGGCGGACTTCAGTTACCCCTCTTACTGGCGAACAATTTTTGAGGTGCTGACGATGACCCGCTTACAGGTTGTAAAGTTTGACTTAAGTGAGGTGACGAATTCTGACGAACTCCATTCCATCTTGAAAGATGCACTCGAATTCCCTGGCTGGTACGGCTGTAATTGGGATGCTTTCTGGGATGCAATTACGGGACTTGTGGAAATGCCCATACACTTGAAAATCTCAGGGTGGAATACTTTATCCAGACGTTTACCGGAGGATGCGAAGCTGATGCAAAAAATCCTTGAAGACATGAAGATCGAGTATCCAGAACTCGCACCAGATGTGGAGTTCGACTAAACGATTTTTAGGTCGACATTTGGCCGGAGCCACGTAAACCGCCAGCCTTCCTCAGGAAAATTTTCAGTAGATCCCGCACCGAGATTCTTGGCTCACTGCCGTTGGCTGCCGGCACCATCTGTTTTTACACACTCTGGGCCGATCGCTGCCTGTCTACAACACCCACTATCGGCCCCATACCTAACGAATACCAACAAAAAGTAGAAGAGTGCACCTCACCGTCAACCGTTGGGCGCCTGCATCGGGGTGTGTCAAACGCGTTGACTAAGCTTTGATTTACCGAAAATTTTTTCGGCAAATACAAGGAAGGTGCGGCATGACTTTCTTAAAGTTCGGAATGATCGCCTCGTTGATTTTTCTCGCCGGATGCGCAAGCAGTAGCGCTTATCAACCGCCATCTGTGCCGGCAAACGCCGTCACGTTAAATGACGAGCAAATCCACGGCACGTTAATGAACAAGAAGCTGTATGGCACCACTCGGGAGGGCAGCCGTCCGTATTCGATTTTGTTTTCGCCCGATGGAACGGACATTTTTCAAATGGCACCTGACCCTCCCGAGAAGGAACGCTGGACACTTAACGAGGGTGTTGTTTGCGTCATACCCAAAGGCTACCCAACGGAATGCAGCCAGGTGAAAGTAGCTAATAATGAGTTCTGGTTTGTTGATCCAAAAAGCGGGCGGGTCAATGCGCATTTGAAACTCAATCCGTGACGCGAGGCAGGTCCACGGGGGCTCCGGCTGGAGCGGCACCGTCCGCTCTGGCTCTTTTCGCGAGCAGGCTCGCTCCTACAGGTGAGTGTTTGGCGTTTTTAAACGTCGATGTGGGGTTTGTGTTTAAGCGTCCTCAGGCTTTTTTCCTGAAAGCTACAAAACCTTGCGCCGTTGCCTACGGTTACGCCAGAATCCGCCGGCTTGTGCGTCTTGGGGCTGGGTTCTATTGTTTGCCGGTCGCTGAAAAAAACAGCGATCGGGTTTGGTAGCCCGGCCACCACAAGGCGCACAGCGTCACCTTTTGCAGGTGCTTTTCGACACCTGTTTTATGGTGGCCATGCGCAGGGCGCCTTCGGGCGCGCCGGGTTTGCCTTGTGTGCCGGTCTACCAACCTTCGTATGGTCACCACCCTTCGTTTGGTAGCAAGGGTGATGACTCCTTTAAATACACAAGGAGTTTCATCATGATCAAACCCACGCCGAATCCGCCAGAAACCGATCCCACGTCACCCTACGAACCCGATCCAAAGACTCTCAACGACGCCGCCGAGCGCGCGCTCAACTCCCACTTCCCCTCGACGGCCGACATCAAGGCCACGCCGCGCACAGTCAGCACGCTGTTTACGGTAGACCCCGAGGTCAAGACTGAAACCCTGATGGTGTATCTGGTGGAGACGCTGGCCTCGGTGGATGTGATGGTGCATCAATTGGTCGATCATCTGGAGGGTGGCGACCGCAATGCGCTGCTGGGCATTTCCAACAGCATCATGCTGGCGGAGATCACGGCGAACCGCGTACTGGATCAGATTGACCCGCCGCAATGATCCGCTAATTGACGAAGGACCAAAAAAAAACCACCCCGACACCTTCAATGCCGGGGTGGCTCATCAGTACTTCGCTATTTCACTTCAAGTCGAACCGATCCAGGTTCATCACCTTGGTCCACGCTGCCACGAAGTCCTTGACCAATTTCTCCTGGCCGCCGGCGCTGGCATAAACTTCGGCAAGCGCCCGCAGTTGAGAGTTGGAGCCAAAGACCAGATCGACCCGCGTCGCGGTCCATTTCTGTTGCCCGGTCTTGCGGTCTGTTCCGGTGAATTCCTCATTGGCCTCCGACACCGGTTTCCATTCCACGCCCATGTCCAGCAGGTTGGTGAAGAAATCATTGGTCAGCGCTTCCGGGCGGCTGGTGAAGACGCCGTGGGCGGTTTTGCCGACGTTGGTGTTGAGCACACGCATGCCGCCAATGAGCGCAGTCATTTCCGGTGCGGTGAGCGTCAACAATTGCGCCTTGTCGATCAGCAACTTTTCCGCCGGGACGGTGTAACGGCCCTTGAGGTAGTTGCGGAAGCCATCGGCGATGGGTTCAAGGAAGCCGAAAGACTCGACATCGGTCTGCTCCTGGCTCGCGTCCATCCGCCCGGGTGTGAAAGGCACCGTGACGGTGTGTCCGGCATTTTTCGCTGCCTGCTCGACCCCGGCACAACCGGCCAGCACGATCAGGTCAGCCAGCGAGACTTTCTTGCCGCCGGCGTTGAACTCCTTCTGGATACCTTCGAGTTTTTCCAGCACACCCGAGAGTTGTTCCGGCTGATTGGCCTGCCAGAATTTCTGTGGCGCCAGACGCAGGCGCCCGCCGTTGGCACCGCCGCGTTTGTCAGAACCGCGGAAGGTCGAAGCCGCCGCCCAGGCTGTGGAAACAAGCTGCGACACCGACAGTCCCGAGGCCAGCAGTTTGCTCTTCAGCGCTGCGACATCACTGTCGTTGACCAGCTCATGATCGACTGCTGGAATCGGGTCTTGCCACAGCAGTTCTTCGTTGGGCATTTCCGGGCCGAGGTAGCGCGAAAGCGGCCCCATGTCACGGTGGATCAGTTTGTACCAGGCGCGGGCAAAGGCGTCGGCCAGTTGGTCGGGGTTCTCCAGGAAGCGCCGTGAAATCGGCTCGTAGATCGGGTCGAAGCGCAGCGCCAGGTCGGTGGTCAGCATGGTGGGATCACGCCGTTTGGACGGATCGTGGGCATCCGGGATGATGCCGGCGCCTGCTCCATTTTTTGGCTTCCACTGATGCGCGCCAGCAGGGCTCTTGGTCAGTTCCCACTCGAAGCCGAACACGTTCTCCAGGAAGTTGTTGCTCCATTGGGTCGGGGTCGTTGTCCAGGTGACTTCCAGGCCGCTGGTAATGGTGTCGGGGCCTTTACCGGTACCGAACTTGTTCCGCCAGCCCAGCCCTTGCTCTTCCAGGCCGGCCGCTTCGGGCTCGGCCCCGACATTGTCCGCGGGACCCGCGCCGTGGGTTTTGCCGAAGGCGTGACCACCGGCGATCAGCGCCACGGTTTCTTCATCGTTCATCGCCATGCGACCGAAGGTTTCGCGAATGTCCAGGCCGGCGGCGACCGGATCCGGATTGGCTTCGGGGCCTTCCGGGTTCACATAGATCAGGCCCATTTGCACAGCGGCCAGCGGGTTTTCCAGATTGCGGCCAGGCTCGACACGGCTGTCTTCGTTTTCCCCAGGCTCGGCAACGAGCGGGCCTTCACCGGGTTTCTGCATCGGTTGATCGTTTTTGCCGTAACGGGTATCACCGGCCAGCCATTTGCTTTCCGAACCCCAATACACATCTTCGTCCGGTTCCCAGACGTCCGGGCGGCCACCGGAAAAACCAAACGTCTTGAAGCCCATCGACTCCAGCGCCACGTTGCCGGTGAGCACGATCAGGTCGGCCCAGGAAATGTTGCGGCCGTATTTTTGCTTGATCGGCCAGAGTAGGCGGCGAGCCTTGTCGAGGCTGACGTTATCCGGCCAGCTGTTGAGCGGTGCAAAGCGTTGCTGGCCGGAGCCTGCGCCGCCACGGCCGTCACCGGTGCGATAGGTGCCGGCGGAGTGCCAGGCCATGCGCACAAAGAGCGGGCCATAGTGGCCGAAGTCGGCGGGCCACCAATCTTGCGAGTCGGTCATCAGCGCCGTCAGGTCTCTTTTGACGGCTGCAAAGTCCAGCTGCTTGAAGGCTTCGGCATAGTTGAAGTCTTCGTCCATGGGATCGGAGAGGGACGAGTGCTGGTGCAGGATCTTCAGATTCAGTTGATTCGGCCACCAGTCGCGGTTGGTTGTGCCACCGCCGGCGGCCTGATGAAACGGGCATTTCGATTCAGTTGCCATGTGTGAGCTACCCTCGGTCGTGTCATTCAGCTGACCGCCCCGGTTGTGGTCGGACAGCGGTGATTGAAATCAATGACTCAGGCTTGCGGCCGTGCAATGCGATCTTCTGATCGATCTGGCCATGCGGGTATTCTGAACACAGGCAACGCAATTGCCGACAGGATGACCCACGGTACGCCCAGTCAGTTGCAGACTCGTTCTTATCTCGTTATCAGGTCTTGGCCGGCCAGATGGCACCGGCGTTAGATAATGCTAGTCGCCCCTTGGGAAGTCAGCTAATAGCCGCAGTATTGGCAGCCGATAGGCGAAATCTTTCAGGGGCGAGGCGTTTTGCAAAAGCCGTCAGGCCTTGACCCAGCGTTGACGGCTCCAGCTGCTCAACGTATCGACAGCGAATACCAGTAATAGCATGGCCAGGATGACCGTGCTGGCTTGAGCCTCTTGAAACAGGCTGAGACTGACGTACAGCATCTGTCCCAGACCACCGGCACCGACGAACCCGAGCACACTGGCCATGCGGATGTTGTTTTCCCAGCGATACAGAATGTAGGCCACCATTTGCGGCCACAGGTTGGGCAGCGTGCCGTAACAGAACGCCCAGACTGCATTGCCACCTTGCAGGCGGATCGCTTCGGCAGGTTGCGCCGGGGTGTTTTCCAGCGCTTCGGCGAACAGCCGGCCGAGTACTCCGGTGGTATGCAGGGCCAGCGCCAGGGTGCCGGCATTGGGACCGAGCCCGGCGGCCAGCACCATCAACGCCGCCCACACCAGTTCCGGTACTGCGCGCAGGGCGTTGAGCACCAGGCGTGACGCGCTCTGCAACGGCCAGCCGAACCGTCCCGCCGCCGGCAATGCCAACATCAGGCCGAATACCGCCGCGAGCAAGGTGCCCAAAGCCGACATGGCGATGGTTTCCACTGCGCCATGACCGATGGCTTGCAGGTGAGTTGGGCTCAAGTCCGGGCTGAGGAAACGCCGGGCATAATCGGCCATGCGCCCGAAATTGCCGGTGGCGCCGAGTTCGCCGAGGTCGATGCCCAGGTAGACGAAAGAGGCGATGGCCGCGGCGACGATGCCCAGCAACAGCGCCAGGTTGATCAAGCGATTCATGCCAGCCTCCAGCGCAGCAAACGGCTGAGTTGATCGGCGAACAGCACCAGCACCAGGAACGTCAGTAACAGACTGGCGACTTCACCGCCAGCGAACATGCGCAACGACAGGTCCATTTGCTGGCCGAGGCCCCCGGCACCGACAAACCCCATCACCACCGAGGCGCGGATCGCGCATTCCCAGCGGTACACCGTGTACGACAACAGTTCCGCCGCGACATTGGGCACAATCCCGTAGACGAAGGCCGCGAGGCGACCACTGCCGGCTTGCAGCAACGCATGGGCGGGGCGCTGGTCCACCGACTCGTAGATCTCCGCGTAGACCTTGCCCAACATGCCGCTGTAGGTAATGGCAATGGCCAGGACCCCGGCCGTCGGCCCGAGGCCCACGGCACGCACGAACAACAGCGCCCAGACGATCTCCGGCACGCTGCGCAGGAAGATCAGCAAGCCGCGCACCGGCCAGCGCAGCCATTGGCCCCAGGAATCGGGACGCCCTGCGCGGGACGCCGCCGACAACGACAACGCCCGGCTGGCCAACAGGCTGGCGGGCACGGCCAGCATTAGCGCCAGTGCCATGCCCGCCGTGGCGATGGCCAGGGTTTGCAGGGTGGCTTGCAGGAGCAACTGGAAGAATTCTTCGCCATGGGCCGGTGGCCAGAACGCCGAGACAAAACGGCCCATCTCGCTTTGGCTGTCGCTGGCCACCAGCACGCTCAAATCCAGTTCACTGAAGTGAATGCCTGGCCACAGCAAGGCAATGACCAATAGCGTCAGCAGCAGACGCGGTCGGGCGGCCGGGTCTCGGGTATCGCGTTTCAGCATCGAGGAATCTGCACAACCAGAGGGACCGGTGGGACCGGAGGGGAAAGCAACTGTTCGTTGGCGTAGAGCCTGTCGAGCAGTTCGCGGTCGACGGCGCTGGCCGGCAGGTCGAACATAATCTGTCCGTCGCGCAAGCCGATGATCCGTGAAAAATGCGCCAGGGCCAGTTCCACTGCATGCAGGCTGGCGACCAGCGTGACGTTGTGTTCCCGTGCATGACGGCACAGCACTGACAGGGTGTGTTCGGCCAGTACCGGGTCCATCGCCGACACCGGCTCATCGGCCAGCAACACCTCGGGCGCCTGATACAGCACGCGCGCAATGCCCACGCGCTGAAGCTGGCCGCCGGACAGTTGCTGGCATTGGGCGAACAACTTGTCGCCCAGGTCCAGCCTGGCCAACGCCGCCCGTGCGCCGGCGACATCCAGCGGATGCAGCAGGTTCATCAGGCTTTTGCCCAGGCCCCACTGGCCAATCTTGCCGGCCAGCACCGCCGTGACCACCCGTTGGCGCGGCGGCAGCGGCGGCGACTGGTGGACCAGGCCGATTCGCGCGCGCAAGCGTTGGCGTTGGCGGGCAGACAGTTGCCACGCACGTTCGCCGAGCAGTTGAAGCTCGCCGCTGCTCGGTTGCAGGGCGGTGCCCAGCAGATTGAGCAGGCTCGATTTACCCGCACCGGACGGGCCGATGATGGCGACCTGTTCGCTCGCCGCGATGTGCAAGTCCACGTTATGCAGCGCGTGGATGCCATTGGTATGGGTCAGGTTGACCCGGGTCAGCTGCAGGGTCATTTGAGCAGGTCGGCAGCGCGCGCGGCTTCCTCGATGCCCTTGTAGTTATCCGGGCTGGTTTCGATGAAACGGCTGGCGGCCTGCAGGTCGAGAATGGCCTTGTCCGCCGGTTTTGCCGGATCGAGGGCCAGGAACGCTGCCTTGATTTTCGCGGCCAGCGCCGGGTCGAGGGTGCCGCGCACGGTCCAGTTGTAATCGAAATAGGTGGGCGTGGTGGCAAACACTTTGACTTTGTTGGTATCGACTTTGCCGGCAGCAACCAGTTTTTCCCAGACGCTGGCGTTGAGCACGCCGGCATCGACTTTGCCGGCCTGGACCCAGGCAACCGTGGCGTCATGGGCGCCGGAATAGCCGACGCGGCTGAACCAGGTTTCCGGCTTGATGCCGTCCTTGAGCATGAAGTAGCGCGGCATCAGACTGCCGGACGTGGACGACACCGATCCGAAGGCGAAGGTCTTGCCCTTGAGGTCGGCGAGGGATTTGACGGCCGGGTCCGCGGTGATGAATTTGCTGGTGAACTGCGCGTCCTGTTCACGCTGGACCAGGGGAATGGCGTTGCCGGTTTTCAAACGGGCCTGGACGAATGTGAACCCGCCAAGCCAGGCCAGGTCGATTCGGTCCGTGGCCAGCGCTTCGACCACCGCCGGGTAGTCACTGACAGGCACGAACTCGACTTTCATACCCAACTGTTGTTCCAGATAAGCGCCCAGTGGCTTGAACTTGCGCAGCAATTCGGTCGGGGCTTCGTCAGGAATGGCGCTGACTTTAAGGGTGTCGGCGGCCTGCGCCAGCAAGCTGCTGATGGACAGGGTCAAGCCGACGGCCAGTGCCAGGGTACGCATGAGCATGAAAGTTCTCCGTTTCATTCACTACAAAAAAAGGCGCTGCGTCCCGCATGGGCGGTGAGTGGCATGGCGCAGTGTGAGGGTAGCCGAAACGGAGGGTGAGCATGAACTCCTGCTTTGCACTCAGTTAGTTTGATCAGGCCGACCGGCGACCTGAAAGGACCGCCAGACGCCAGCGATCAAACGTCAATAAACATCCCGCAGGTAGCGTTTTTGCTCGCTCATCTGCCGCCAGTAATCGGCGGCGCAGTCCGCGCCAAGTCCGCCATGCTGTTGCGCAACCTGGCGCAAGGCCCGGTCGACGTCCTTGGCCATCTGGCTGGCATCGCCGCAGACGTACACCTGCGCGCCTTCCTGCAACCAGCGCCACAGTTCGGCGCCTTGTTCGCGAATGCGGTCCTGCACGTAGATTTTTTGCGCCTGATCGCGGGAAAACGCCAGGCTCAATCGGGTCAACAAGCCATCGCGCTGCATGCCCTGCAATTCGTCGCGGTAGTAGAAGTCGCTGGCGGCATGTTGCTCGCCAAAAAACAGCCAGTTATGGCCCTGATCACCCCGTGCCCGACGCTCCTGCAGAAAGGCGCGAAAGGGCGCCACGCCGGTGCCGGGGCCGATCATGATCATCGGTACATCCCCATCGACCGGCGTGCGGAAGTGCTTGGACGGCTGGACGAAAACCGGCACATGGCCGTTTTGCGCGCGGTCGGCAAGAAACGTCGAGGACACGCCTTTGCGTTTGCCATAGCGCACGGCGGCGACGGTGAGGTGCACTTCCTGCGGGTGCGCCTTGGGGCTGGACGCGATGGAATACAGGCGCGGTTGCAGGCGCTTGAAGGTGCTGAGCAGTTCGCTGGCCGAGCAATCGACCGGAAAGGCTTGCAGCACGTCCGCCAGTTGCCGGCCCCACAGCCAGTCTTTGAGCTCAGCCTTGCGCTCGCTGCCCAGCAGTTGTTTCAGTGCGGGATTGGCACTGCGTTCGGCAATCAATGCCAGCGTTTCCTGGCTGGGGCGAGCGATTTCCAGATGCTCGGTCAGGGCCTGGTGCAACGGCACCTCACCGAGCTTGTCGAGGGTGACGGTGGCGTCGGCGCTCATGCCCGTCAGTTCGAGCAATTCGTCGACCAGTTCAGGGCAGTTGCGCGGGTAGACCCCCAGTGCGTCGCCCGCCTCGTAGCTGAGCCCAGAGTCCGCCAGGTCCAGGGAAAACATGCGGGTTTCCTTGTTGTTGCTCTGGCGGTTGAGGTGAAGATTGGTCAGCAGTCGCGAGGCATGCGGTCGGGTCTTGCAGGGTGCCTCGACCGTGCTGGGCGCTACGATAATGGCCGGCTTGTCGATCACCGAATGCGCAGGCTTGAGGACTTTGTGCAATTGAGCGAGCCAGTTGTCGGCACGCTCTTCGAACTCAGTGTCGCAATCGACCCGTTCGATCAGGCGGGTAGCGCCCAGCTCCTGCAGGCGTTGATCGAGTTGCTTGCCGTGCTGGCAGAACTGGTCGTAGTTCGGGTCACCCAAAGCCAAAACCGCAAAACGCAGGGATTCAAGGCGCAGTTGGGCATTATTGAGGGTGTACCAGAAACCTTCGCCATTGTCCGGTGGGTCGCCATCGCCGAAGGTGCTGCTGATCAGCGCCAGGTTGGCGGTAGTCGCCAGTTTGCTGGCTGGAAAGTCAGCCATCGGGCTCAGCTCCACGGCTATCCCGTCGTCACGCAGGCGCTTGGCAAAGCGCTCGGCCAGTGCCTCGGCATTGCCGGTTTGCGAGGCCCACAACAGGGTCAGCGCGGGTGTACGGTCTGCCCCAACCGGGGTCGCTGGCGCCGGGCTGTCGGCCAGTTCGACGCGGCTGAATAACCCACCCAGCACACCGTCAAGCCATAGCCGGGTAGTCGCAGCCAGTGGCGCGTTGGCCGGCATGACCGGTACGCCAGCGATCTGGCGGCCCGCGGTGGATTGCAGGCCACTGACAAAACCGGCGAGGTAGGTGCGTTCGTTATCGCTGAGTGACGGGGAGGGCAGGCTGCGAATGCCCGCGAGATCGGCGAAGGTCTCGATGCTCGACATGACGAGTTCCTCGGAGAGTGTGCAAGCGGGGAGTGGGGCGGTGGCCGGTGCAGGCGAATCGAGAAATTGATGGTTGATCAGTTCGACTCGTTGCAGGGCAACGGCACAAAACTTGAATTCCGGTTGCAGGGAGATCGGGTCGACGGCATCGCTGGTGACCGCGTTGATGGCCAGGTTGTCGCCAAACACATCGTTCCAGTGGAAAGGCGCGAAGCAATTGCCCTCGCGCACCCGTTCGGTCACCACCGCCGGCAATACTGCGCGGCCGCGCAGCGAGCGCACTTCGACTGGGTCCTTGTCCTTGATGCCCAGGCGAGCGGCATCTTCAGGATGAATCTCGATGAACGGCCCAGGGTTGAGTTTGTTCAGGGTGTCGACTTTGCCGGTCTTTGTGAGGGTGTGCCACTGATGCTGCAAGCGACCGGTATTGAGCACGAAGGGAAAGGTTTCATCGGGCATCTCTGCCGGTGACAGGTGCGGGCGGGCGAAGAACTTGCCCTTGCCGTTCGCGCTCGGGAACACGATGGCGGGTCGGCTGCCGTCGGCTTCCAGCTTGAGTGCCTGGCTTACGCCGTCATTCACATAGCGGATCGGGTTGCGTATATCGGCGCTGGCGTCGGCACACGGCCATTGCAACGACTGTTCGCGCAGACGGGCATGACTGGCGCCACGCATGTCGTAACCGGTCTGCGGATTCCAGGCGCGTTTGATCTCTTCGAACACCTCATTGGCGTCGGTGTAGCTGAAGGCCTCGGCGAAGCCCATTTCGCACGCCACCCTGGCAATGATTTGCCAGTCGGGCAGGGTTTCGCCGGGCGCCTGCACGGCTTGTTGCATCAGCGTCAGGTTGCGTTCGGAGTTGATCATCACGCCCTCCGCCTCGGCCCATAACGCACCCGGCAGAAGGATATCGGCGTAGCGATTGGTCTCGGTGTCGAGAAAGGCGTCCTGGGTGATTACCAGTTCAGCGGCCTGCAAGCCTTCGATCACTTTCTGGCGATTGGGCACGGACGCTACCGGGTTGGTGCAGATGATCCAGCAGGCCTTGATCTGCCCGGCGCTCATCTGTTCGAACATCGCCACGGTGCCGGCACCGGCTGCGCGCGGCAGGCTGTTGTGGGGGATGTTCCACAAATCCTCGATGAATGCGCGATCCGCCTCCACCAGCAGTGAGCGCTGGCCGGGCAGGCCTGGTCCCATGTAGCCCATCTCGCGGCCGCCCATGGCATTTGGTTGACCGGTCAGGGAAAACGGCCCGCTGCCCGGGCGGCAGATCGCGCCGGTGGCCAGGTGCAGGTTGCACAGGGCATTGGTGTTCCAGGTGCCGTGGGTGCTTTGGTTCAGGCCCATGGTCCAGCAGCTCATCCACTCGGCGGCTTCGCCGATCCATTGCGCAGCCTGACGGATGTCCGCTTCGGGCAGGCCGGTGATTTCTGCGACGGCATCCGGCGAATAATCCTCGAGGAAACCGGGCATCGCCTCCCAGCCTTCGGTGAAGGTGGCGATGAAGGCCGGGTCGGTGTGGCCGTTTTTCACCAGCAGGTGCAGCAAGCCATTGAGCAAGGCCAGGTCGGTGCCGGGTTTGATCGGCAGATACAGATCGGCCTTGTCCGCCGTGGCGCTGCGCCGTGGATCGACCACGATCAGTCGGGCGTCGGCCTTGACCCGATCCATCATGCGCAGGAACAGGATCGGATGACAGTCGGCCATGTTGGCGCCGATCACGAAAAACAGATTCGAACGGTCAAAATCCTGATAGGAACCCGGCGGCCCGTCGGCGCCGAGCGACAGCTTGTAGCCGCTGCTGGCGCTGGCCATGCACAAGCGCGAGTTGGACTCGATATTGGCGGTGCGGACAAAACCCTTGGCCAGTTTGGTAATCAGGTACTGGGCTTCAAGCGACATCTGCCCCGACACATAGAACGACAGCGCATCGGGACCGTGGTTATCCAGAATGGTGCGCAGACGGGTCGCTGTCTCAGTGATGGCCGAATCCATTGCCATACGCACCGGATCTCGACTGCGTTCCTGGCGCAGGTAGGCATTTTCCATGCGCCCCGATTCGGCAATGGCCTTGCCGCATGTCGTGCCTTTGGTGCACAGCCGGCCGAAGTTGGCCGGATGGCTTTTGTCACCCGTGACTTTGACCACTCGGTTGTCTTCGACGTGCATGACGATGCCGCAGCCCACGCCACAATAGGGACACACACTGCGCACGGTTTTATTTGCCATCCTCGCCCCTCGAATCTCTACCGGCACCTGAGCGGTGCGCAAACGCAAAAGGCGCCATGCGGCCCTCCGTAAAAAACGGGGGCTACACGGCGCCTTTGTCGTATAGGTGCAATCAGCGTTGACTGCGTTTGAGGTACTTAGCAAACAGCGCGCCAGAATGTCCGGGGCCGCGCCGAATCAGGGGTTCAAGGCAGGAAAGGGTAAATCGGCATGGGTGCTGCGTGCACTTTTATATGGCGATGCACTTAATGGTGCACCAGCCCAAGGCGGGCCTTCGCAGTCCTTACCGGAATGACAGGCGCAAACGGTCAATGATTTGCTCGACGCTCGGGCCCGGGATGTTTGGCGGTTCCGGGCTCTCGCCAAATTCGCGCCAGATGAACAGCGTCAGCTCGGCGCCATCGGTCAGTGTATGAGCGTGGGCACCCGCACCGAAGTTCTTCAGTAATCTGTAGCGATCATCCTGCCAGAACAATTCTTCGACCCAGTGATAGACCGGGATGCAATGGAAATGAATGGGGAATGCCGGGTCATGGCCAAAGCGGCTGATATAGAGCCATTTGGGTTGCAGTTGCGTCTGCAGGATCTTCTGCACTTTGCCGAGCAGGCTGCCGAGTTCAATCAACGCGGCTTCGGGAAGTTCAGCCAGTGAACTGGTGTTGTATCGCGTCCCCAGCACCAGATAGCCAGGGAGCTTTGACGACATGTGATGGTTGAGTATCCAGTGTGCCGTTTCATGGATGATGAATTGTGGAGCTATGTCCATGGATGAGTGTCCGTTGTCGAAGCAGGCAGTAAAGGCATGGTCGTAGAGCGCATTGAACTGCAGCGCAAGGCGTGACTATGCAATCCCTTGGCCGTTGTCGTATACCTCCACTTCAGCAAGACTCTGCGTCACATGAACTCGCATCCGCTACTTCAGATTTTAGTTCCGGCTGTACAAAGTGCGACACGTTTTTCTGGAAAAAAAACGCCTCATTGTCATGCCGGGGATGGTGCAGGTTTCGGGCGGCAGGAATTTATGGATAAAACCGGGTGCTGACCACCAGACAACGGTGTGTTGATTTAACACCAAGGTATAAAGATCGGCCTGACGTGCCGATATACAATGACACCCGCCGAGGTGCCCGCACTTGAGCCTCACTAACAGGGAAGAATCATGAACGTCACTGCGTCCTCGTCCTCGTCCAGCGCCTTGATCGCTGCCTATACCTCTGCCGCCAACACCAGCACGACGAGTGCCCGGGGCAAAGTGGCGGACAGCAGCGCAGCGCCGGATCAAACGCAGAATGATGACGCGGTGAGCTTTTCCAGCGCGGCCACTGATTACAGCGATGCGATTGCCAGCAACGCGCGGTACTTTCCGGTGCGCGCGGGGATGAACGCCGATGCGTTGATTCTTGGTGTGGCCCAGCCCGGTGCGATTTCCAGCTCCAGGGACAAAACCTTCGCCGACGTCGCCCTCGATGCCCGCAAGCGCATGGATGAAAAATATGCGCAGATGTCGGGCAGCGGCAAGCCCTACGACAACAGCATGGCCGACCGTAATGCGCTGATGGGCGACCTTGACCGGCGCTCGTTGTATGCGGTCGCCACCAACGAAGGCGGGAAGTTCACCAAGCAAGAGCAAACCGCAGCGCAGGACGTGATGCGCCAGCAGGCCCAGCTCGCCACTGGCTACTACGTCGGGCCGGAAGATCAGAAGAAGAACTGGCGGGATCCTTTCGCCAATGACCCGGTCGGACGAGCCAAGGCTGCCTTGAGTTTCATGGACAACATGAGCCCCGAAGAGAAGGCCACACCGCAATGGCTGTCCCAGCGCAACACGCTGCAAACCGCGCTGGATCAAGCGACGGCGGCCGATCCCGTAGAGCTGGCGAAGAAAAAACAACTGTATTTCCCGATTCTCGCCGAAATTCTGCAGAACGGCACCAGCTGGTTCGACAAGAAAGACTCGGATGAAAAGAACGCCAGTGACGCGCTGGCCAAGCTCAAAGCGATTGTTCAGTCCACTCGGTGAAAAATCAGTCCGGTATTCGCGAGTTAGCCTTTTCGACCGACTGATTTGTCCTTTAGGCGATATGTACTGGCTTATTAGCGTTAGTCGGTAATTCTCCGCAGGGGTAGAGTCGAGATCACGTTCCTGGCCAACCCGGATGATCCCGATGACCCGCCCGCGCTTTTTACCCGACAACTTCACCCTGACCCTGGTCGGTGTGGTCATTCTCGCCAGTTTGCTACCGGCCAGCGGTCAGGTCGCGGTCGGCTTCGGCTGGTTGACCAACATTGCCATTGCCCTGCTGTTTTTCCTGCACGGCGCCAAGCTGTCGCGGGAATCGATCATCGCCGGCGCCGGTCACTGGCGCCTGCATTTGCTGGTGTTCGGCCTGACGTTTGTGCTGTTCCCGTTGCTCGGCCTGGCACTCAAGCCATTCCTCTCGCCGTTGATCGGCGACAACCTGTACATGGGCATGCTTTACCTCTGTGCGCTGCCTGCCACGGTGCAGTCGGCGATTGCCTTTACCTCGTTGGCCCGCGGCAATATCCCTGCGGCGATTTGCAGCGCGGCGGCGTCGAGTCTGTTCGGGATCTTCCTCACACCGTTGCTGGTGACGTTGCTGATGGACGTGCACGGCGATGGCGGTTCGACAGTCGATGCCATCCTGAAAATCAGCGTGCAACTGTTGCTGCCGTTCGTTGCCGGGCAAATCGCCCGCCGCTGGATCGGCGCCTGGGTGGCACGCAACAAGGGTTGGCTGAAATTTATCGACCAAGGTTCGATCTTGCTGGTGGTCTATGGCGCGTTCAGCGAAGCGGTGATCGAAGGCATCTGGCACCAGATCCCGTTGCGTGATCTGGCCGGACTGGTGGTTGCCTGCTGTGTGTTGCTGGGGCTGGTTCTGGTGGCTTCTACCGTGCTGGGCAAAGTCTGCGGCTTCAGTCAGGAAGACCGCATCACCATCCTCTTCTGCGGCTCGAAGAAAAGCCTGGCCACCGGTGTGCCGATGGCGCAGGTGCTGTTCGCCGGCAGCACCATCGGTGTGCTGATCCTGCCATTGATGTTGTTCCATCAGATTCAATTGATGGTCTGCGCGGTCCTCGCGCAGCGTTTCGCCAATCGCCCGGAATCGGTGCCCGAGTTGATGGGGCAGGTGGATCCTTGATCGCATCCGGCTAACTCACTTGCGGTAAACTGCCTGCGCAAAAGGCGCCGCTGCGTTGAATCGCGGCGGTGCCCCTTTACCTCGCAAGCAAGAGAGTCCCATGGCCAACCAAGACATCACTTTCACCCCCGATCCCGACGCAGACTCCATTTCATCCGACGTTGCCGGTTTCGGCGGCATGCTGGTCTCCACGCAGATTCCCACCCGCGCCGACGGTAGCCTGGAGTTGGGTGACATTACCCTGCAAAGCGAATGCACCCTGCAAGCGCTCAAGGTTGCGCTGGAGCGTGCCGGCAGTTCCATGGACCGCGTGTTGCACCTGACCATTTACCTCACCGACATGGCCGACCGCGCCGCGTTCAACGAGGTGTACAAGCGCTTCTTCGCCAAGCCATGGCCGGTTCGCGCCGCCGTAGGCGTTGCTTCACTGGCAGTCGAAGGCATGCGTGTGGAAGTCACGGCAATGGCGGCCAAGGCCTGATCCCGGCAGGACACACACAAACCTGATCGAACATTTGCATCCTGTGGCGAGGGAGCTTGCTCCCGCTGGACTGCGCAGCAGTCCTTGTTTCAGAGGCGCTTCACGCCCCAGCGGGAGCAAGCTCCCTCGCCACAGCTACAGCGCTTCCACAGGGTTTGAGGCATTCCAGGCCTGGCCGAGGCAGCCACCGGGCAGCCTACGGGTGCCGGTCAGGCGTTTCACCGGTACAATGCGCGCCTCGACCGTGACAGCCTGACTAAAAAAATATTATGTCCCTGCCCAAACATCACCTGGAATTGCTCAGCCCCGCCCGCGACGTAGCCATCGCCCGCGAGGCCATTTTGCATGGCGCCGATGCGATCTACATCGGTGGCCCGAGCTTCGGCGCCCGCCACAATGCCTGCAATGAAGTGAGCGAGATCGCCGAACTGGTGGAATTCGCCCGTCGTTATCACGCCCGGGTGTTCACCACCATCAACACCATCCTGCACGACAACGAACTGGAGCCGGCCCGCAAGCTGATCCACCAGTTATACGATGCCGGTGTCGACGCGCTGATCGTCCAGGACCTGGGTGTGATGGAGCTGGATATCCCGCCGATCGAGCTGCACGCCAGCACCCAGACCGACATCCGTACCCTGGCGCGAGCGAAGTTCCTTGACCAGGCTGGCTTCTCGCAACTGGTGTTGGCCCGTGAGTTGAACCTGCAGGAAATCCGCGCCATCGCCGACGAGACGGAAGCGGCGATCGAGTTTTTCATCCATGGCGCGTTGTGCGTCGCGTTCTCCGGGCAGTGCAACATTTCCCACGCGCAGACTGGCCGCAGTGCCAACCGAGGCGACTGCTCCCAGGCCTGTCGATTGCCGTACACCCTCAAGGATGAAAAGGGTGGCGTGATCGCTTACGAAAAACACTTGTTGTCGATGAAGGACAACAACCAGAGCGCCAACATCCGCGCTCTGGTCGAGGCAGGCGTGCGTTCGTTCAAGATCGAAGGCCGCTACAAGGACATGGGTTATGTGAAGAACATCACCGCCTATTACCGCCAGCGCCTCGACGCCGTGCTCGAAGAGCGTCCGGACCTGGCCCGCGCCTCCAGCGGCCGCACCGCGCACTTCTTCCTGCCCGACCCGGAAAAAACCTTCCACCGTGGCAGCACTGATTACTTCGTCACTGACCGCAAGATCGACATCGGTGCCTTTGACTCGCCGACGTTCACCGGTTTGCCAGTCGGCGTTGTCGAGAAAGTTGCCAAGCGCGACATGCTGGTCGTGACGCACGAGCCACTGTCCAACGGCGATGGCCTCAATGTGCTGGTCAAGCGTGAAGTGGTGGGTTTTCGCGCGAACATCGCCGAGCCCAAAGGCGAGTTCGAAGAGGACGGCGAGAAGCGCTATCGCTATCGCGTCGAGCCCAACGAGATGCCGGAGGGCATGTACAAGCTGCGTCCCAGCCACCCGCTCAATCGCAACCTCGATCACAACTGGCAACAGGCGCTGCAAAAGACTTCTGCCGAGCGTCGTGTGGCCTTGCGCTGGGTCGCTCGTCTGCGTGAAGAACAGCTTGAACTGACGGCCACCAGTGAAGAGGGCGTCAGCGCCAGCGTCACCTTGAATGGTCCGTTCGGTGCCGCCAACAAGCCGGAACAGGCGCTGGAGCAGTTGCAGGATCTGCTCGGCCAGCTGGGGACCACTCAGTATCACGCCATCGACATCAAGCTCGACGCCCCACAGGCATACTTCGTCCCGAATTCGCAGCTCAAGGCCTTGCGCCGCGAGGTGATTGAAGCCTTGACCGATGCACGGATCGCCGCCCACCCGCGTGGCAGCCGTAAAGCCGAAACCACACCGCCACCGGTGTACCCGGAGTCGCACCTGTCGTTCCTGGCCAACGTCTACAACCAGAAGGCCCGCGATTTTTATCACCGCCATGGGGTCAAGCTGATCGACGCGGCGTACGAGGCGCATGAGGAAACCGGCGAGGTGCCGGTGATGATCACCAAGCACTGCCTGCGATTCTCCTTCAACCTGTGCCCCAAGCAGGCGAAGGGCGTGACTGGCGTGCGCACCAAGGTCGCGCCGATGCAACTGATCCACGGCGATGAAGTGCTGACCCTGAAGTTCGACTGCAAGCCGTGTGAAATGCACATCATCGGCAAGATGAAAGGCCACATCCTTGGCTTGCCACAGCCGGGCAGCGTTCAACCGGTTGTCGGCCACATCAGCCCCGAAGACCTGCTCAAGACCATTCCCCGCGCTCCGCACTGAGTAGCAGCTGAAAAGATCGCAGCCTGCGGCAGCGCCTACAGGAATCCACTGTAGGAACTGCCGCAGGTTGCAATCTGTTGATCGGGTCGTCGCGCTTTGCTTGTTCTCGACTGGCGGGCTTCGCGAGCTGTGCTAGCGTCTTGAGGTCAACCCTCATTTGCGAGCCTCTGCCATGGACGAGACCATCGTTAATGTAACCACCGAGAAGTTCAACGCACTGATCGCCGTGGTGCAGGCGTACGGCGTCGCCTTTGCGGTCAAGATGCTGACCGCCATCGCCTTCTGGATTGTCGGGCGTTGGTTGATCGGTTTTGCGGTCGGCATGGTGCAGAAGGCCCTCGGCAAGCAGAAGGTCGACCCCACCGTGCTGCGATATGTCGGGTCGGCCATCACCGTGACGCTGAACATCATCCTGGTGATTGCCATCCTCGGTTACCTCGGCATGCAGACCACCACGTTCGCCGCGCTGCTCGCTGCGGTCGGCCTGGCCATCGGCATGGCCTGGTCGGGGTTGCTGGCCAATCTGGCGGCGGGTGCATTCATTATTGTCTTGCGGCCGTTCAAGGTCGGCGATTTCATTTGCGCTGGCGGGGTCACCGGTACGGTCATCGAGATCGGTCTGTTCGCCACTGCAATCAACACCCCGGACAACGTGCTGACCCTGGTGGGCAACAACAAAATCTTCAGCGACAACATCCAGAACTTCACCCACAACCCGTTCCGCCGCGTCGATCTCCAGGCGCAGCTGTCGGGCGCGAGCGACTGGAAAGCGGCGGCGGCTTTGCTCAAGGAAAAAATCGCGGCGATTCCCAATGTGCTCGCGACGCCTGCGGTCGATGTGGAAATCATCGAGTTCAATCTGGTAGGGCCGGTGTTGGCGGTGCGTCCTTACTGCCATAACGAACACTACTGGCAGGTCTATTTCGACACCAATCGCGTGATCAAGGATGCCCTCGGCGAAGCCGGTTTCCCGGCGCCGATGCCGGCGCAAACCGTGATCTTCCAGCAAGGCGCCGCACTGCCTGGCGCACTGGCGAAGGAGTGATCGCAGCAAGCGCCGGTGATCATTGAGCCGCTTGGCTTGCAGCGGTTTCTGCAAGTCTGGCGATAACCTTGATTTCGAACGCGAATCCATAGAGCCAGGTGACGCCGACGGCGGTCAATGTCGGATGCGGTGCCTGGCCCCAGAACTCTGGCACCACCTTCCAGATCCTCTCGAATGTCGATTGGGGATCGACCATGAAGACGGTGACGTCCACTACATCGTCGAAGCTGCAACCGGCCGCACTCAAAATCCCGTTCAGGTTGTTGAACGCTTGCCGCACTTGCTCCTCCAGGTCTGCCTTGGGCGAGCCATCCTCGTTACTGCCCACTTGCCCCGACACAAACAAAAAGCCATTGGAGCGGATCGCCGGCGAGTAGCGATTGCGCTCGTAAAGTGCCTGGCGTGCGGGTGGGAAAACGACATCACGTTGGGTCATGACAACCTCCTTCGATTAACGATGGGGAGACTCTAAGGCCAGGCACTTGCCCGATAAACGCGCAACTGCAACTATCACTGTTTGCGAATCCCAAACAATCGAACAGCAATTCGGGGCAGGTATGGACCGTTTCGATGCAATGCAGGCGTTCGCCCGGGTAGTGGAGTCGGGCAGCTTCACCAAAGCCGCCGAGACGCTGCACTTGAGCAAGACCAGCGTCACGCAACTGGTGCAACAGTTGGAGGCGCGCTTGCGGGTCAAATTGCTCAACCGTACGACACGCAAGGTCAACGTCACCGCCGATGGTGCCGTCTATTACGAGCGCGTAGTGCGACTGCTGGCCGATCTGGACGATGCCGAAACCAGCCTGTCGAGTGCCTCGACGGTGCCCAGGGGCAGGCTTCGGGTGGATGTGCCCAGCCCATTGGCCAGTCTGATCCTGGTCCCGGCATTGCCGGAATTTCATGCCCGTTATCCGGATATCCAGGTCGACATGGGCGTCAGTGATCGCATCGTCGATCTGATTGATGAGAACGTCGATTGCGTTGTGCGCGGAGGCGAGTTGACCGATCAATCGCTGATGGCCCGAAGGGTGGGAGACCTGCAATTGAGGGTGTTCGCTTCGCCGGGATATCTGGAGCGTGTCGGCAGGCCATCGCATCCAAAGGATCTGGAAGATTCCGAGCATCGCATCGTCGGTTTCCTGTGGGCGCGAACCGGCAAGGCTTTGCCCTATGCCATGCGCAATCAAAGTGAAAGCCTGGAGATCAAGGGGCGCTACGTGTTGGCGGTCGACGATGGCAACGCTTACATGGCAGCGGGCCTGGCCGGCATGGGCATCCTCTGGTTGCCCGATTACATGTCCAGGCCCTGGCTGGCGAGTGGCCAATTGGTTGCGCTGTTCGAGGATTGGCAGCTCGATCCGATGCCGCTCTACGTGGCGTTCCCCCCGAACCGGCATATCAGCCGCAAGGTACGCGTGTTCATCGATTGGGTCGCTGAGCTGATGGCGCAGCACGCGCCGATTGCGGACCGACGTTCTGCGGCGCAATCCGTGACCTGAACGGAAAAGATCCGCACCAGCGATCGCGGGCTCGCCGGATCAAAGCGCAATGTAGCCGAAGTAAATGAAAGCCATGCCCGCCGCGAGGGCGAACGCGCCCAACGCTTTCGTCGTCGATCGGTTGGTGCGCAGCGCGCCGCTGGAGCGTGGCAAGTGCATGCCTGAATCCAGGGGACGCTCAAAGAGGCCTTCCAGGGTGGCCCGGTAGGTGTAGCGCAAGCCCAGCAGGATAAACAGGGCGATCAGGCCAAGGGAAGATGCATTCAGGAAAACCGGGTCAATCCGCGGCTTGGGCAGCTCGTCTTCGCAGGCGGCACTGTCGATTTCGGCGATGCTTATTCTTCCATTGTTGATTGAAGCCAGCGCAGAACCCTTGAGGTACGACGCTTGTTGCTCCAGGTCCAGCGCCTGATACTGCCACAGCGTTGCCGAACCTTCCCGGCAATAGGTAAAACCGCTCGGGTTGGCAGCGACGATGATACAGGCGTCGTGGATACCACTTTTTTTCAGGGTTTCAGTGGCTGAGCGGGTGAAATCCAGTTCGAGGACAGGAATGACGCCATTGGCAAAAGCCCCGGCCGAGACAAACAAGTTCCCCAAAAGGCAGATGGTAGAAATGTTCAAGGTTGAGTGTCCTTGTTTTTATCGGCTTCTGCAGGAGTCGGCGAGGTTTTGACCCTCACAGATGGAGTCTAGATCGCGAATGACGATGTGATGGCAGAACGTGTGAAAGACAATGCTTCCGTTTATCGAGCGACCGGTGACATGGCACCGCCTTCGATCCTGTGCCTTACTCGAAAACCATACCGGGGAGGGCTGGGGATGCGACACAGAGGCGCAAAGTTCTGGTTATGGCTCAACAATCGGTTACCGGTCAAAATTTATGAAGATGCGCTGAACGACGGTCGGCAGATCGAAGTGCATTCACGCATTACGCAAGAAGGAATGACGCAGGTCTTCATCGGCATCTACGACAATCGTGGTGGCGTGATGTTTGAAGACTTTCAGGATCGCGGTTTCCGCGAACCGCTGGCTTCAGCATTGAAGTGGGGGGCGTCCTGGGCTCGGGAAGTTATTCTGGACATGCAACCTTTCACGGCGCCCCATCGGCCGCAGTTGACGTTGAGCACGGTGATCGCCGACGAATCGATCCTGGCATTGCGGCGGATGGAACTGACTGAAAGTCAGCGACGCAAAATCAGATTCGATGATGCTCGGGCTGAGTATCAAGCCGCTCAGGCGGCCATGCTCGAGTTGATGCGCTCGACCAACACGGTTGACCCAAAAGTATGGGCTGAGCATCAGAATCGATTGCGAGAGGCGATTGACCGCAGGATCTGGGTGCAACGCAGCTACCTGTGCTGAATTTGATCACCCACTGCATTTCGTCGAGGTATTGCGTCTGACGCGGGAGCTGCCGAAGGCTGGATCTTTGAATCTTGCTTTCAAAAACAAAATCAAAAGATCGCAGCCTCGATTCGCTCGACAGCTCCGACAGGCCATGCGTTCGCGGCATCAACCACGTTTGGGCAGTGTCCAGTTCGGCCGGATGAAATGGCAGATGTAACCTTCAGGAAGGCGTTCCAGATAATCCTGGTGTTCGGGTTCTGCCTCCCAGAAGGGGCCAGCGGGCTCGATTTCGGTGACCACCTTGCCGGGCCAGAGCCCCGAAGCGTCAACGTCGGCTACGGTGTCCAACGCGACGCGTTTCTGCTCTTCGCTGAGGTAGTAAATCGCCGAGCGATAGCTGGTGCCCAGATCGTTGCCCTGGCGGTTTTTGGTGCTCGGATCGTGGATCTGGAAGAAAAACTCGAGGATCTGACGATAGCTGATCTGCGTCGGGTCGAAGACGATTTCGATCGCTTCGGCGTGGGTGCCATGGTTGCGGTAAGTCGCATTGGGCACATCGCCGCCCGAGTAGCCGACCCGCGTGGTGATCACGCCCGGTTGGCGTCGCAGCAGATCCTGCATGCCCCAGAAGCAGCCGCCGGCAAGAATGGCGGTTTCGGTGTTCGTCGTCATGGTATGCACCTCCCATCAGATAACGGCCTCGTGGGGGAGGCCGTCAGACCCTCATTGCATCTTGCTGTGATCCATCTTGCTGTGATCCATGTTGCCGTGGTCCATCGTGCCAAGCGCACGAGCCGGGGCATCGACCTTGATCGTTTCTTTCTCGCCCTTGGCGTTTTCCACGGTCAGGGTCAGGGGAACGCTGTCGCCCTCCTTGATCTGCGCCGTCAGGTTCATGAGCATGATGTGATAGCCATGGGGGTCAAAGCTCACGGCCTTGCCGGCGGGCAGGGCAACCGAGTCGACCTGCTGCATGCTCATCACATCGTCCTTCATGCTGGACTGGTGAATCTGCACCAGCTTCGCCACCGGCGACTGCACGCTCAACAACTTGCTGTCGGTGTCTGCCTTGAGGGTCATGAAGGCGCCGCTCGAAGGCTGGCCGGCCACGGTTGCCCGGACCCAGGCGTCGTTGACCTCGGTTTGCGCGGACACCTGCCACGCCATGCCGAGCAGGGAAAGGCCCAGGGCCAGTTGTTTGATGCGTGGCGCGCAGAACGAAATCATCAGCAAACCTCCATGACGGTGAGCAGGTCTTCTGCGCACTCTTGAGCGGTAAGGGACGCGGACAGGCCAAGGCGCAGGTTGCCCCGGGAGTCGAACACGAAACTGGTGGCGGTGTGGGACAGGGTATAGGTGTCGCCGCTCGGGACCTTCTCGAAGAATACGCCGAACTCCTTGGCGGTGGCCGCGGTTTCTTCCAGCGTGCCGTACAGCGCCTCGAAACTCGGGTCGAAGGCTTTGACGTATTGGTCGAGCAATTCTGGGGTATCGCGCTCCGGGTCCAGGGTGATGAAGATCACTTGCAGGCGCTCGCCATCGCGGCCCATCAGTTTTTTCGCCTGGGCGGCGCGGGCCAGGGTGGTCGGGCAAACCGCCGGGCACTGGGTGAAACCGAAGAAGATCATCGGCATCAGGCCCTGATAACTGCCGAGCATCCGGGTTTCGCCCTGGGTGTCCTTGAGCTTGAAGGAACGCCCCATGATCTTGTCGCTCAGGTCCTTGCCGTACTTGAACGACAGCTTGCTGCTGTCATCGCAGCCGGCGAGCAGGCCGAGGCTCAGCAGGCTCATGCCTTGCAGGACCGTGCGACGGGAATACAACGTACTCATGGAAAAAAGCATCCTGTGTAGCGACTGGATATCTACAGTGGCTGATCAATCAGACGAGAAAAAGCGCAGGGATGTTAACAAACTGTTGCCCGTTGGCGCTCAATCGATGGCCGGCCGGTCATGCGCCAAAAGGTCGCGGGCCCGTCAAATACAAGAGAATACAAAGCGCTCGGCTGTCGACACATTGCAGATACAAACATCAGGTTTGATAGGGTCGTCCAATACCTCAAAGAGAGCATCGCCATGTTTCGTAAACTGCAGCAAGCCGCACGTTTCCTGAGCCAGAGCGGACGTTTGATGGTGGGCATGCCCGACTACGACAATTACGTCGCGCAAATGGCGATCAACCAGCCGGGCGAGCCGGTGATGAGCTATGAGGCGTTTTTCCGCGAGCGTCAGGAAGCGCGGTTTGGCCGTGGGAAATGTAATACGCGGTGTTGCTGAGACAAAGATCCCGTCCACAAGGTCATCCAGAACCCCTGTAGGAGCTGAGCTTGCTCGCGATTGCGGTATGTCTGTGACATCAAGGCTGACTGATGCACCGCTATCGCGAGCAAGCTCGGCTCCTACAGGGATTTGCGCACTTTTAAAGCGCGATGTCCGGCAACTTGCACCAGTGCGAAGCGGTTTCCTGAACCATTCCCCCCTGTAACATCAACCTCTGACAATCCTGCTCACTTCGCCAGAAGCGTTGCGGACACGGCTCTGCAGGTCTGTTTCCAGTTTCTGTGCGCGCTTGGCACAAACACTGCATCCACCCCATCAGCGCCATCTGGAAAAGATGGACCGCCCACTCGGTCAACGACGATCGATCAACCGCACAGGTCGTGGGCAATATCGGTGGATCAGGCATGGCCGTCTGGTTTCAACACCGCAAAAGAACAGGCAAAGACGCCTGGAACCGCAAGGTTTCAGGCGTTTTTTTTTGCTTTTTTTCACCGTGATGGGCTTTGGGCAGGTGTCGTTTATGAATTCCAATGTGGCCACTTTGAACAAGCAGCAAACGCTGATCGTCATCGGCAATGGCATGGTCGGACATCACTGTGTCGAGCAGTTGATCGAGCGCGGTGCCCTTGAACATTATCGCTTGCACGTATTCAGCGAAGAGCCGATGCGCGCCTACGACCGTGTGCATCTGTCCGAATACTTTTCCGGTCGCGATGCCGAGTCGCTGGCACTGAGTGACGCGGCGTTGTACCAGACGCCAGGCGTGACCCTGCACCTGGGAGTGCCGGTGCTGGAAATCGACCGTGCCCGTCGCCAGGTGATCACCGCCCAAGGCTCTGTTGCCTACGACAAACTGGTCCTGGCCACCGGTTCCTATCCGTTCGTACCGCCGATCGAAGGCGCCGAAGGCGATTCGCGGCTGGTCTACCGCACCCTTGAAGACCTTGATGCCATTCGCGCTGCTGCAGCCAACGCCAGGCGCGGTGTAGTGGTCGGCGGTGGTTTGCTCGGCCTGGAAGCGGCCAATGCCCTGAAAAGCCTGGGGCTGGAAGCACACGTCGTGGAGTTCGCACCGCGCCTGATGCCGGTGCAACTGGACGATTTGGGTGGGCTGGCGCTCAAGGCGCAGATCGAACGATTGGGCGTCGGTGTTCACCTGTCCCGCGCCACGCAATCGATCAGTGCTGGCGAGCAGTTCCGCTATCGGATGAATTTTGCCAATGACGAATTCCTTGAAACCGACCTGATCGTATTTTCCGCTGGTATTCGGGCGCAAGATGCCCTGGCTCGCCAGTGCGCGCTGGAGATCGGCCCGCGCGGCGGCGTAGTGATCGACGACACGTGCCTGAGCTGCGATCCGAACATTTACGCCATCGGCGAATGCGCATCGTGGAACGGCAGCCTGTTCGGTCTGGTCGCTCCCGGCTACCAGATGGCTCGCAGTGTCGCGGCGCGGTTGTGCGACGACGTCGCCGAACCGTTCCAGGGCGCCGACATGTCGACCAAGCTCAAACTGCTGGGCGTCGATGTCGGCTCCATCGGTGACGCCCATGCCAACACCCCGGGCGCCCGTAGTTACCAGTTCATCGACGAAACCACCGCCAGCTATCGGCGCCTGGTGGTCGATGCCAGCGGCAAACGGGTACTCGGCGCAGTGTTGATCGGCGACAACAGCTATT
Source organism: Pseudomonas sp. Sample_16 (assembly GCF_004307665.1). Lineage (NCBI taxonomy): Bacteria > Pseudomonadati > Pseudomonadota > Gammaproteobacteria > Pseudomonadales > Pseudomonadaceae > Pseudomonas > Pseudomonas sp. Sample_16. The sequence goes on along the minus strand of NZ_RCOB01000021.1, from coordinate 20,118 downwards.
ACGACACGCTGTTGCAATACATGCAGAACGCGATTGCCTTGCCGTCGGAGCCGGCCGCGCTGATCCTGCCGTCGTCCGAAGGTGCGCCGACCCTCGGCCCGGGCGCCTTGCCGCAAGCTGCCACCATCTGTTCCTGCCACAACGTGACCAAGGGCGCCATCTGCTCGGCCATCGACGGCGGCTGCACCGACCTCGGCCTGCTCAAGTCGCAGACCAAGGCCTGCACTGGTTGCGGTGGTTGCGCCGGGTTGCTCAAGCAAGTCTTCGAACATGAGCTGATTGCCCGAGGCGTCAGCGTCGACAAGAGCCTGTGCGAACATTTCGCCTACACCCGACAGGAGTTGTATGCACTGGTGCGGGTGGAAGGGGTGATCACCTTCGAAGAACTGTTGGCCAAGCATGGCCGTGGCCACACCGGTTGCGACGTGTGTAAACCGGCGGTGGGCTCGATCCTGGCGTCGTGCTGGAACCAGCCAATCATGGATCCGTCGCTGGTGCCGTTGCAGGACACCAACGATACGTTCATGGCCAACATGCAGAAAAACGGCACCTACTCAGTGGTACCGCGCATTCCCGGGGGCGAGATCACGGCCGACAAACTGATTGCCATCGGCGTGGTGGCGAAGAAATACGACCTCTACACCAAGATCACCGGCGGCCAGCGCATCGACCTGTTCGGCGCGCAGTTGCATGAATTGCCGGACATCTGGGCGGAGCTGATCGAAGCCGGTTTCGAAACCGGCCACGCCTACGGCAAATCGACCCGCACAGTGAAGTCCTGCGTCGGCAGCACCTGGTGTCGCTATGGCGTGCAAGACAGCGTGCAAATGGCGCTGACCATCGAAGACCGCTACAAAGGCCTGCGTTCGCCGCACAAGCTCAAGTTCGCGGTGTCCGGTTGCACCCGTGAATGCGCAGAGGCCCAAAGCAAGGACGTGGGGGTGATCGCTACCGAGAAAGGCTGGAACCTCTACATCGCCGGCAACGGCGGCATGCGTCCACGGCACGCCGAACTGTTCGCCACCGATCTGGATGACGCGACGCTGATCCGTTACATCGATCGCTTCCTGATGTTCTACATCCGCACCGCCGACAAATTGCAGCGTACGTCGGTCTGGCGCGAAAGCCTGGAAGGCGGCCTGGATTACCTCAAGGACGTGATCATCCACGACAGCCTTGGCCTGGGCGCCGAACTCGAGTCGCAGATGCAATTGGTGGTCAATCGCTATGAATGCGAGTGGGCCAACGCCCTCAAGGACCCGGAAAAACTCAAGCGCTTCCGCACCTTCGTCAACGACAAACGCCCGGACCCGGACATTCACTTTGTCCAGGAGCGCGGCCAACGCCGGCCGATCATGGCCGCCGAACTCAACCTGATCCCTGTCACCGAGGAGACTGTCTGATGAGCCTGTCCAATACTCAGCGCGCTGCACGTGTAGAGAATATCGATGCCTGGCAATCGGTGTGCAGCCAGCAGGATCTGGTGAGCGATTCCGGTGTCGTGGTGTGGCTCGACGGTGCGCAAGTGGCGCTGTTTTACCTGCCGGGCGCGGAGGGCAAAAAACTCTACGCCATCGACAACCATGACCCGCAATCCGGGGCCAACGTGATTGGCCGCGGCCTGGTCGGCAGTATCAAGGGGGATCTGGTGGTGGCGTCGCCGATCTACAAACAGCATTTTCGCCTGGAAGACGGCAGCTGCCTGGAGTATCCACAACAGCGTTTGCGGGTCTGGCCGGTGCGGTTGAAGGAAGGGCGGGTGGAAGTCGGGCTGGCCTGACGTTGTACGCGATTCGCATCAGGAGACGCACATGAAGACAGCCGCACAGTTGCTCAAGCTCAAAGTCGTGGAAAACCAGCAGGTGCACAGCATCGCACCGGATGCCATGGTGCTCGAGGCCGTGAAGAAAATGGCCGAGAAGAACGTGGGCGCGTTGCCGGTGATCGAAAAGGGCGAAGTCGTTGGTGTGATCAGCGAGCGTGACTACGCGCGCAAGGTGGTGCTGCTGGGGCGTTCATCAGTCGGCACCCCGGTCAGGGCCATCATGAGTTCTCCGGTGGTTACCGCTGATAGCCAACAAAGCATCGAGCATTGCATGGCGGTCATGACTGACAGCCATTTGCGGCATCTACCGGTTGTTGAGAATGGCGAGCTGATCGGTTTGCTGTCGATCGGCGATCTGGTCAAGCAAGCCATTGTCGAGCAGGCCGACCTGATTCGTCAGTTTGAACATTACATCCGCGGGCACTGAGACACGTTTTTCATTAGCCACACAAAAGGGGAGGGATCGGAGGGTAGCCGCCGATTCGTCCCCTTTTTTTGCGGGATTATCCAAGCATCAGAATTTGAACGCCTGCCGTCCTACCAACAGCCATTTCCCGTGCTGTTTTTGCCAGATCTGGAAGTTCTCGATTTCAGTCGGGACCACCTCGGTGCCCTTGAGGGCCTGGGCCGAGAAGTGGTGGCGAACCAATGCAACATCGCCGGACAAGGTGATGGTCTGATTCTGCATCTCAAGGGTCTTGAAGGCACTTTTGCCGGTTTCGATGTCGGCGATGAAAGCTTTCTTGTCCTGGATCTTGCCGCTGGAATGACCATAAGTCAGGTTCTCGGCGGTCAATGCCTGCAGTTCGGCGATGTCCTTGTGCAACATGGCCTGGGTCAGGTGATCGACGGCTTGTGCTACTTCCTTGTCCGCGGCAGCAGGAGCGGCTGCAACGTAGCCGCTGAACAGGCAGAAAAATCCGATCAGCAATGTGGTTTTTTTCATGAAGGTTTCCTTGTTGTTGTTTAGGGTGACTGAGCTTGAAAATAGATTTGTCAGTCATCGTACAACCTAGCATGCGCTTGCGGAAAAAAGCGAACTTGCGCCGCAGGTTTTTCTCGAAGTTAAACGTTCGTCACGGTTTTTTATTTCAAGTGTCGGATTTCGAGGAATCAATGCCATGCAGCCCAAAGAACATCCGCGATACGAACTGACGTTGCTGGTGACACTGCTGGTCATCGTCGCGGTTTCCGGTTTTGCCCCGCGCAGCCGGATCGATTGGGCGTTGGAAAATCTGTTGGTGTTGTTGTTGGTGGGTACATTGCTGGCGGTTTATCGGCGGTTTCGTTTGTCTGCGACGTCCATCACCCTGGTATTCGTATTCCTGTGTATTCACGAGTTGGGTTCGCACTACACCTATTCCATGGTGCCTTACGACCGATGGTGTTCCGCCCTTACCGGGTTCAGTTTCGATAAAACCTTTGGCTGGCACCGCAACCATTTCGATCGACTGGTGCATCTGAGTTACGGCCTGTTGATGGTCTTTCCCATTCGTGAAGTGCTGGCGCGGCTGACGCCATTGCGTGGGTTCTGGCTGTTTTTTGTCACCGTGAACATCATGCTTTCCACCTCGGCGGTTTATGAACTGGTGGAGTGGGTGGGCGGCGCTTACCTCGGCGACGACACTGCCAAAGCCTTCGTTGGTGCACAAAACGATCCGTGGGATTCGCAAAAGGACATGGCGCTCGCCATTCTTGGGGCCTTCATCAGCCTGTCGCTGGTTTCGCTGCGCAGCAGCCTGTTCCAACCCGCGTTGCCTACCGCGTGTCGCAAAAACTGCAATCAGTGAAGTCAGCCCTTCAATTCCCTTTTGGTGCAGTCGATAACCTCTTCAGCAATGCAAATTGTGCTGGCGCAAGCCACCCGATAAACGTACGAAGAGGAACCACAGAGTGTCCATTAAACTGCGTTTACTGTTGCTGATCGGCACAGGCGTGATCACTGCCTTGATCATGGGGCTGGTCAGTTACCTGGGCAATGGCCAAATGGCGCAAGCGGTGAAGGACAACGACGTCGGCATGACTGCACTGCGTAACCACCTTGAAGCCGACATGATGCACGACGCCTTGCGCGCCGATGTGCTGTCGGCGATGTTGGTGGGATTGGGCAAAAGCACCAGCAGCCAGGCCGAGGTACGGAGTTCCATCGAGGAGCACTCCACGCGTTTTCGCGAAGTATTGGGCGAAAATTTCAAGCTGCCGGTCAACGACACCTTGAAAACCGCGTTGAACCAAATCAAGCCGAGCCTGGACACCTACATCGGCACCGCCGAACGCATCGTCGCGCTGGCGCTGGAGAATCCGCAAGCCGCGCAAGCGCAACTGGGCACGTTCAACCAGGCTTTCGGCCAACTGGAAGACCAGATGGCGGCGCTCAGCGAGTTGATCGAGAGCAACACGCAACAGACCAGCCAAGGCACAGCGCAAGCCATCAGCAACGCTAACTTCGCACTTGCCTGCGTTCTGGTTGCCAGCCTGTTGCTGCTGTTGGCGCAGGGCCGCTGGGTGATTCTCAGCATCATGGCGCCTTTGCAGACGGCCAGCCGCATTGCCGAGCGCATCGCTCACGGCAACCTCAGCGAAACCATCGTCGAGCCGACCCGCAAGGACGAAGCCAGCACGCTGATTCGCAGCCTCGCCACCATGCAGCGCGATTTACGCGGCATGATCGAAGTGGTGCGCAGCAATGCCCATGGTGTCAGCGGCATGAGCGAGCAACTGAGCAGCGGTTGCCACGAAGTCGCCGGCAGCAGCCAGCAGCAAAGCGCCGCCGCCAGTACCATGGCCGCGGCGGCCAGTGAAATGACGGCAAGCATCGAAGAAATCACCCGGCACGCCGAGCGCGCGCTGGATATGGCCAATCAGGCTGAAGCCTTGGCCAAGGATGGTGGGCGGGTGATCCATCAGGTGGTCAACGACATGGACGGCATCGCCCGCTCGGCGCAGCAGTCAGCGCAGGTGATTCGCACGCTGGACAAGGAATCCGAAGGGATTTTCAGCATTATCCAGGTCATCAAGGGCATCGCCGATCAAACCAACCTGCTGGCACTCAACGCCGCCATCGAGGCTGCCCGTGCCGGCGAACAGGGCCGTGGTTTCGCGGTAGTCGCCGACGAAGTGCGCAGCCTGGCCGGGCGTACCAGCGCCTCGACCCAGGAAATCGCCGCCATGGTCTCGCGCATCCAGCAAAGCACCCGCGAAGCGGTGATCAGCATGGAGGAGGGCGTGGCCCAGGTCGACAAAGGCATGGCCGTGACTGCCGACGTCGAACGCGCCATCCGCGAGATCCTCGAAGCCACGCTCAACACCACGCAACTGGTCAACGATATCAGCCGCACCATCGGCGAGCAGAGCCTGGCCAGCAACGAAATCGCCCATCAGGTCGAGATGATCGCCGGCATGTCCGAAGGCAACAGCAAAGTAATCGGGCAAACGGCTACGACGACGGACGAGTTATCGAACCTGGCCGGGCAATTGTCGCAGTCGGTGGATCGGTTTCGGCTTTGACATTCAAATCATCCGTTGCCTGATAAGTCCTCATCGCGAGCAAACTCGCTCCCATACCGGATTTAGGGCGATCACAAGTTTTGTGTTCGCTGAAGATTATCCGTAGACGCGTGCTTGCTCGCGGATACGCTCCCCTGCCTCCCAATCTATTGGTGTGCCAATGCGGGGAGATTCGGTGTGCCCTAAAAATGACATGCAATGTTTTTTGCAAGTTAAAAAAACATTGCAAAGCGATCATCATGCTGTGAATATGTCTCTGCGAATTTAAAAAAACAAAATCGCATGCGGCACTGATCGAGATCAGGCCATTACAAAAACGACATAAACACAGGCTTGAAGCCGGCACTGCCCCTGGCCGGACTTTGCAGCGAAGGAGAACCTCTCCCGTGAATCGCTTATTGAACAGATCTCTTTGCGTCACCCTGCAAGCGCTCGGCGTCATCGCGCTCGGTGCCGCCATTGCGCAGGCTCACGCTGAAAGCACATTGCGTGTTGGCTTGAACGCCGACATCCGTAGCACCGAGCCTGGCGTCAACCGCGACGAGAACACCGATACCGTCATGCTGCATATTGTCGAAGGCCTGGTAGCCCATCGCGAGGACGCCACTGTCGGCCCGCTGTTGGCCAAGGAAGTTCAGGTTTCCGAGGATGGTTTGACCTATACCTTCAAGCTGCGCGAGGGGGTGCGCTTTCACAACGGCGCAATAATGAGCGCCGCCGACGTCAAGTGGACCTGGTCGCATTACCTCAACCCTCAGACGCAGTGGCGGTGCCTGGCGGAATTCGATGGTCGCGGTGGGGCGAAGATCACCGGTATCACCACGCCGGATCCACTTACCGTAGTGTTCCAGCTCGATCAGCCCAGCGGTTTGTTCCTGGCGTCCATGGCCCGTCCGGATTGTGGCGGTGGGGGCATTCTGCATCCGGATTCGGTCGCGGCGGACGGACGCTGGAAGGCACCGATCGGCACCGGCCCGTTCACGCTGGCCGACTGGAAGCCCGGCCAGTCCGTAGAGCTGGCGCGCTTCAAGGATTACAGCGCCCGTGACGATGCCGGACCGGATGGATTTACTGGCAAGAAGCAGGCCTTGGTCGACACCGTGCGTTTCATGATCATTCCCGATGCGGCTTCGGCCAAAGCGGCGTTGCTGTCAAACAACATCGACCTGCTGCCAGACGTTACCGCCAGCGACGCTCAGGAGCTTAAGGCATTGCCGGGAATTGAGGTGTCGGTCAGCCCGATCATGGCGATCTGCGGCCTGTTGTTCCAGACCAACGATCCACTGCTCAAGGATGTGCGCATCCGCCAGGCCATTGCCCATTCGCTGGATTACGGCCAGATGGTCACCGCGCTGTCCAACGGTTTGTCCGAGCCGAACAACTCGGCAATCCCGCAAACCAGCGCGTTCTACGATGCCACCGCCAAGCAGGGCTACAAGTACGACCCGCAAGAGGCGCAACGCTTGCTGAAAGAGGCGGGGTACCGCGGCCAGCCGATCAAGATGATCGTCAACAAGCGCTACCAACAGATGTTCGACATGGGCGTGCTGAGTCAAGCCATGGCCCAGGCCAGCGGACTGAACATCGAGATGGAAACCCTGGAGTGGGGGACGCAACTGGAGCGCTACCAAAGCGGCAACTACCAGATGATGTCGTTCTCCTACTCATCACGGCTGGACCCTGCGCTGGGCTTCGATTCGTTGATGGGCGACAAAACCAAGGAACCGCGCAAAGTCTGGGATAACCCGCAAGCCCAAACGTTGCTGCGAGATGCGGTGCGCCAGAGTGACACCGGCAAACGCCAAGCGTTGTTCGACCAGTTGCACCGGATGATGATCCAGGACACGCCAATGGTGATCATCTACAACGGCACCATTATCGGTGGTCTGCGTGACAGCGTACGTGGTTACCACTCCTGGCCTGTGGCCAAGCCGCGACTGTGGGGCGTCAGCCTCGCGGCCCAGTAACGCGGAGGCTGATCATGTTGCGTTTTATCCTGCAAAAACTCGGGATGGCGATACCGACCCTGTTGCTGATTTCGGTGATGGTGTTCGCGATGATTCGCCTGATCCCCGGTGACCCGGCGCTGCTGATGCTCGGCGATATGGCCGACCCACAGAGTCTGGCCGACATGCGCCGTGACCTGGGGCTCGATCACTCGGTGGTGACGCAGTTCCTGATTTGGTTCAAGGCTGTCCTGAGCGGCGACCTGGGCTTTTCCATCAGCACCAAACAGGCGGTGTTGCCGCTGATACTGGAGCGCTTCAGTGTCAGTGCAATCATCGTGCTGGTGGCTGTGTTCCTGGCCACGCTGATTGCGGTACCGGTCGGTCTGGTCGCTGCGTGGAAACAAAACAGTGCCCTGGACCTGGGGTTGGTGACCACCGCTACCTTGCTGTTGTCGATCCCCAGCTTCTGGCTCGGCCTGCTGTTGCTGCATGCCTTCGGCATCAAGCTCGGCTGGCTGCCGGTGGTGGGCTACGTGAGTTTCGCCCAGGCCCCGTGGCAGGCCATGAGTTTTCTGGTACTGCCGGTGATCACCCTGACCCTGGTGGAACTGGGTGCGATTACCCGAATGGCCCGAGCCAGCACCATTGAAGTATTGCGCCTGGAATACATCGCCCATGCCCGCGCCAAAGGCTTGTCGGAGCGGACTGTGTTGTGGCGGCACGCATTGCCCAACGCCTTTGCGCCGACCTGGACCCTGGTCGGACTGATCCTCGGCAACCTGCTGGGCGGCATCGCGGTACTGGAAACCGTGTTCACGCTGCCGGGCATCGGCCGACTGATGGTGGATGCGATTTTTGCCCGCGACTATCCGGTACTGCAGGGCTGCCTCCTGCTGATCACCTTCATCTATGTGCTGGTCAACCTTTGCGTGGATCTGCTCTACCCACTGTTCGATCCAAGGGTGAAGTTATGAGTTCGAATATTCCTTTGGCGCCATTGGTGGGGGCCGCGAGCCCACCCGTCAAGCGCCCGCGTGGCTGGCCAGCGGCCAATGCACTGATAGGTGGCGGGTTGTTGCTGGTGCTGATCGCTCTGGCATTGCTGGGGCTGGTGTGGACACCGTTCGACCCGTTGCGAATCGATCTGTTGTCGCGCCTGCAAGGCCCGTCCGTGCTGCATTGGCTGGGCACTGATGAGTTCGGTCGCGATGTGTTCAGCCGGCTGTTGATCGGCGCCCGCACCAGCCTGTGGATCAGTTTGCTGACGGTCAGTGTGGCGGTGGTCGCTGGTACGTTGATCGGCATGCTTGCCGGGTACCTGCGCGGCTGGACCGATCGTTTGCTGATGATGTTCAACGATGCGCTGCTGGCGTTCCCCGGGATTCTCATGGCCCTGGGCATCATGGCGATCATCGGTGCAAGCAAGTACGGCATCGTCCTGGCACTGGGGATCGCCTACACGCCCTCGGTGGTGCGGGTGGTGCGTGGCACGGTGTTGTCATTGCGCGAGCTGGAGTACATCGAAGCGTCGCGGGTGATCGGCAATTCGGAGCTGTACACCATGCTGCGGCATATCGCCCCAAACTGCCTGGCGCCACTGTGTGTGCTGGCGACCAGCATGTTCGGTTGGGCGTTGCTCTCGGAAAGTGCCCTGAGCTTCCTTGGCCTGGGTGTGCCACCGCCCGCGGCGACCTGGGGCAACATGCTTGCCAGTAGCCGACCCTACATCGCATCGGCCCCTTGGCTGGGGATCTTTCCGGGGCTGTTCATCTGCCTGGCGTTGTTGGCGATCAATCTGTTCGGCGATGCACTTCGTGATCGTCTCGACCCGCGGATGAGGAAATGAGCATGTCGTCCACCAATGTTTTGTTGAGCGTGGAAAACCTGAAGATCCGCGTGGGTGAGCATGGGCCGCTGGCTGTCGATGACCTGAGCTTCAGCGTCGCACCCGGTGAGATTGTGGCCCTGGTCGGTGAGTCCGGCAGCGGCAAGACCATGGCCGCTCGGGCGGCGATCGGGTTGTTGCCGTTACCGATGCAAGTCTGCGGCGGCCGCCTGGATTTCCAGGGGCGTGATCTGGTGACTGCAGGCACCGCCGGGCTGCGCGCCATTCGCGGCGCGAGTATCGGCATGGTGTTCCAGGAGCCAATGGTGTCGCTTAATCCGGCCTTGAAGATCGGCCAGCAGATGAGCGAAGCACTGGAACTGCACACTGACTTGAATGCCGGGCAGATCCGCGAGCGTTGTCTCACCATGTTGCGACGCATCGGCATCAAGGACGCCGAACGCTGCCTGGAAGCTTTCCCGCACCAGTTTTCCGGTGGCATGCGTCAGCGGATCATGCTGGCCTCGGTGATGTTGCTGCGCCCGGCGCTATTGATTGCCGATGAGCCGACGACCGCGCTCGATTGCCTGGCACAACTGGACGTCATCGAGTTGATGCTTGAACTGACCCGGGAGCAGGGCACGGCGATCCTGTTCATTAGTCATGACCTGTCTTTGGTGGCACGTTATGCGCACAAAGTGGTGGTGATGCGTCACGGCAAATCGGTGGAGCAGGGCACGATCAACGAGATTCTGTTGGCACCCAAGGCCGAGTACACCCGCCAGCTGCTCGAGGCTTTGCCACGACGTGGCGAACTGGCCGCGCTGCCGGCGAGCAACGGCCCGTTGGTGGAAGTTGATCAGGTGTGCATTGAGCATCCCGGGCCGCCATCCTTCTGGGGCAAACGCCAGTACAAACGGGTGGTGCATTGCGCCAGCCTGGCCATTGCACCAGGGGAAACGCTGGCGCTGGTCGGCGGCAGTGGCTCGGGCAAGACGACTCTTGGCCGCTCGCTGGTGGGCTTGATCAAACCCTGTGCCGGGGCGATTCGGTTCAAGGGTGTCGACATTCTCAAGGCCGCCAACCGGACCCATCGCCTGCAATGCCAGATGATTTTTCAGGACCCGTATTCTTCGCTCAATCCGCGGATGAGAATCGGCGAGATTCTCGCTGAGCCGCTGCGGCATGAACCTGGCCTGAATGCTGCCCAGCGTCGCGAGCGAGTCGCGCAGACATTGCGTGATGTGGGCCTTGGCGAGCAGTTTGTCGAACGCTTCCCACATCAACTGTCCGGTGGCCAGCGCCAGCGCGTCGCCATTGGTCGCGCCTTGGTGCGACATCCGCAACTGGTGATTGCCGACGAGCCGATCTCCGCGTTGGACATGACCATCCAGAAGCAGATTCTGGAATTGTTCGAGCGTTTGCAGGCGCAGTACGGCTTTGCCTGCCTGTTCATCTCCCATGACCTGGCAGCCGTGGAGCGAATTGCGCACCGGGTGGCGGTCATGCACCAGGGCGAAGTGGTCGAAATCGGCGCTCGCGAGCAGGTCTTCGACTATCCGCAGCATCCGTACACACGCCAGTTGTTGGCGGCGGCCAGTCCTCTGGAAAAACTCGCCGACGGCGGCTACCGATTACGCCCGGCCAGTTTTTGATTTAACACCCTGATTGCACCTCGCGCGCCAGTCCCGAAACCGGCGCGAAGGGGGAAGTCATGTCCGAAAAACAATAAGACCCACTCACTCACGATGACTGCCAGGAGCCACGCAATGAGCAACAACAGCAACCTCAACCTGATCATGACCGGTGTCAGCCTGATGGGCGGGGGCCTGTTGAGCGCCCCGGCCCAGGCCGATTTCATCAAGGACAGCAAGGCCGATCTGGAGCTGAAGAACTACTACTTCAACCGCGATTATCGTGAGGACGCCGGGCAATCCAAACGCGAAGAATGGGCGCAGGGTTTCATCCTCAATGTGAAGTCAGGGTTCACCGAGGGCACGGTGGGATTTGGCGTGGATGCGATCGGCATGCTCGGTTTGAAACTCGACTCCAGCCCCGACCGTTCCGGCTCGGGCCTGCTGTCGCGGAACAACGAAGCAGAGCCTGGAAAGCCGAGCTATGCCAAGCGTGCCCACGACGAATACTCCAAGTTGGGTGTGACCGGGAAAATGCGTATCGCCAAAAGCGAATTGCGCAGCGGTTATCTGCTGCCCGACCTGCCGACCTTGCAACCGAATACCAGCCGGTTGTTTGCGCAATCCTTCCGAGGCACGCAAGTGACATCCGCGGACATCAAGAACCTGACTCTCACGGGTGGCCAGATCAATCGGACCAAACAACGTGAGTCGACCGACTACGAAGAGATGGGTCTGACCGGTCAAAGCGGCGCCTATAAAAGTTCGGCCAAAAGTGACGAGTTCAATTTTGTCGGCGGCGATTACAAGCTCAGTCCCAACCTGACCCTGACCTACCACTTTGCGCAATTGGAAGACATCTACCAGCAACACTACGTCGGCCTGAAAAACAGCTTCGCGCTGGGTGGCGGCACGCTGAAAACCGACATCCGCTACTTCGACGCGGACAAGGCGGGTGCTGGGCTGGCAGGCAAGGTCGACAACCGCGCATTGAGTACGCGGGTTGCCTACAGCTTTAAAGGCCACAGCCTGGGCGGCGGTTATCAGGAGCAATATGGCGACACGCCCTTTACCTATGTGGATGGCACCAACACTTACCTGTTTTCCGAGTATCAGTTGAGCAATTTCTCCCAGACCAACGAGCGGGTCTGGCATGCGCGCTACGACTTTGATTTCGCGGTGTTGGGAGTTCCGGGGCTGACGTTTTCCACTCGCTGGGCCAAGGGCGATCAAGCTGAAGTCCTTGGGTTTGCTGGTGAGGGCCGCGAGTGGGAGCGGGATATCGATCTGGGCTATGTGTTTCAGTCCGGGGCGCTCAAGGGTGTTTCGCTGCGCTGGCGTAATGGGTTGAGCAAAGCCAATTACCTGCGCGACATGAACGAAAACCGGGTGATCCTCGGTTACACCGTGGCGCTTTGGTGATGCGCTGGCTGTGCACGCTGATCTCCTGCAGGAGCGAGCTTGCTCGCGATGGCGGCTTGCCAGCCCACCGGAATTTGGCCGATGTACTCGATCCCTGTGGGAGCTGGCTTGCCCGCGATGGCGGCGTATCAATCAACGGATATTTTTCAGTGGTGACGCCATCGCGAGCAAGCTCTGCGCCTACAGGGCAAATGAGTTCCGGCTCAGGCCTTATTGCGTGCAACCCCCATCTTGCTGGCCACTTCCAAATGCCGATGCAGCAGGGTCGAGGCCCATTCGTTATCACCTTGCTCCAGTGCATCAAGAATCGCCAGGTGCTCGCGGCAAGAAACTTTCACACGCTCGAGATTGCTCGCCGAATGAAACTCGGTCAGCCGACGCAAGCGGTTCTGCTGCTGGATCGCCTGAAGAATGTAGGTGTTGCCGGATGCCGCAGCGAGCAGTTCATGGAACTCGGCGTTGCATTCGAAAAACCGCTGGCCGTCGACCTGACCTTCGAGCAGTTCGAGCTGGCGTTCCCGGCAGCGCCGGAACTGCTCGGCATTGATCTTGAACGTCGGTTCCAGCAGGCCGGCGGGTTCGACCAGCATGCGGAAGCGATAACTCTCGAAGCGCGTCTGGGGACTGCTCAGGGTAGGCAGGAACATCCAGCCATGGCCGTGTTTGCGCTGCATGACGCCCTCATCGGAGAGCCGCAGCAGACAGCGGCGCAACACACTTTTACCGGCACCGTAGCGCCGCAGCAGATCGCTTTCGGAGATCTGGTCGGGCAAGACCTGATTCAGCCGGTCGTCGATCAGCCGGGTGTAAAGCTCATCTTCCTCGTTGTGCAGTTCATCGAACTGCTCCGCCAGACCGGCAGAAGTTTGCAGAGGAACGCGAAAGCCCTGTTGAGGCAAGGGCTCGATCAATTGCTGCTCGGCCAGGTAGGAAAGGGCGCTGCGGATAGGCGAGCGGGATACGCCCAATCGCTGGCTCAGTTCCACTTCCTTGAGATGGCTACCGGGTTGCAGGTCGCCGGACTGAATGGCGGAAAGGATCTGGCCGGCGACCTTGGTCTGCAGCGAGGTGAGTTGAGCCATGGCGCGTTGTCGTTCCTGTGACAGGGGAGGCAAGGATACCCGAAAAGTACAAAACGCTTCGAAGCAGCGGAAGCTGAATTATAGAGGCTTTAAATACAGGCATGCAGTGGTAGATAAATTAAAAAACGTATTATTTGATATATAAAAACATTGATTCGCAGAGAAACGGCAATTTTGAGGAAGTTAGTCATGACCTATGAACCCCTGCCCAGAGCCTTGCCTCATGAACGAGGTGTCGACCCTCAAGGGGTCGTTGACTTTATCTCGGCGGTGCAGAACGCCGGGCTTGAGCTGCACAGTTTCATGCTTTATCGCCAGGGCGCGGTGGTGGCAGAAGCCTTTTGGCGCCCGTACTCGGCGCGGCGCATGCATGTACAGCACTCGGCGACGAAGAGCTGGACCGCCACGGCCGTGGGCCTGCTGATCGACGATGGACGCTTGAAGCTAGACGACAAAGTGGTCAGCTTTTTCCCCAAGCTGTGCCCGGTCGAGATCAGTGAAAACCTCGCCGCCATGACCGTGGAAGATTTGCTGACCATGCGCACCGGCCACAAGCGGGGCATTTCCGGCGGTGACTGGCGCAACCTGAAAACCAGTTGGGTCGAAGCTTTTCTGCATGAGCCGGTAGCAGTGCCACCGGGTAAGGACTTCATCTACAGCAGTGCTTCAAGTTTCATGCTGTCGGCGATTGTTACGCAGGTCAGCGGCAAAACCATGCATGAGCTGTTGCAGGAGCGGGTTTTGGATTATCTGGGGCTGGACCGTCTGGAGTGGGATCTGGCTCCCGGCGGTTTCAATTCTGGCGGCAATGGCCTGAGCTGCACCACCGAAGATTCGTTGAAATTCGGCGTGTTGCACCTCAATCGGGGCCAGTGGCAGGGACGACAGTTGCTGTCCCCACAGTGGATCGCCGACGCCACTCGCAATCAGGTCGAAGAGGTGTGGATGGGGGAATTCGACGGCAAGCAGTATCTGCCGCGCAGTCATGACCGCAACACTGAGGCGCGACAGGACGGCTATGGCTATCAATGGTGGATGACCGAGCAAGGCGGATATTACGCCTCGGGTGTATTCGGCCAGTACTGCATGGTGCTGCCGGACCAGGACACGGTGATCGTCTTAACCTGCGGTTTGCGCCTGGGCGAACGACGCTTGAAAGCAGCGATCTGGGACCATTTGTTCCCGGCGTTGGGCCGTGCGGCCACCGATCCGCATTCCACCCAAACGCAACTCGACGAGCTGATCGACACCTTGTGCCTGCCAACCCTGCAAGGCTTGAGTGAATCGCCCTGCGCCACCCACCTGCAAGGTCGCTTCGCCGTGGCGCCAAATGAGGACGGAGTGCTGGAGCTGGGCTTCGACTTTCGCGATGACTATTGCGATTTCACCCTCGTTGATCATCGCGGACAGCACCGCTTGCGAGTCGGCCTGCGCCAGCCGGTAGAGTCGCAAACCAGCATCACCGGCAATTATCTGCATCATCAATACCAACCGGAACAGACCCCGGTCATCGCCCACGGACGCTGGAACGAGCAAGGCGAATTGCGGATGGACTGGCGCTTTGTCGAAACCGCTTTCGGCGACCACGTCTGCTGTCGCCTGGAGCACGGCCACTTGCTGTTCGATCGCGGCGTTAACACCAATGCCGGATCGATGCAGCGCTCGACACTGACCGGCACCCGGATCTGACCCCCTGATTAATTGGATGGAGCACAGTAGATGAACCCGATTTCGACTTCCGCGCTGTGGGCGCCCTTTACCCCGATGCGTCAGTTCAATCGCCAGCCGACGCTGTTCGAGAGCGCCGAGGGTATGCATTACACCACCACCGACGGCCACCGCGTACTCGACGCCATGGCCGGACTCTGGTGCGTCAACGCCGGTCACGGACAGGCACGAATCGTCGACGCGATCCGCGAGGTGGCGGGGCGTCTGGATTTCGTATCCTCGTTCAAGATGAGCCACCCGGCAGCCCTCGCCATGGCTGACAAATTGGTGGCGATTGCTCCGGCGGGACTCGACAAGGTGTTCTTCACCAACTCAGGTTCCGAAGCCGTCGACACTGCCTTGAAAATTGCCCGCGCCTATCATCAGGCCCGTGGCGACAGTCGCCGGACCAAACTGATCGGCCGAGCCAAGGGCTATCACGGCATGGGCTTTGGTGGGTTATCGGTGTCCGGTATCGGTCGGCAGAAACGTGATTTCGGACCATTGCTTGGCGACGTTGCACACCTGCCGCTGCCGTATGACGCCGGCCTGCGCTTCAGCGCCGGCCAGCCAGAACAGGGCGCGCATTATGCCGATGCATTGCTGCAACTGCTGGAGGTGCACGACCCTTCGACGGTGGCGGCGGTCATCGTAGAACCGGTGACCGGTTCTGGTGGCGTCTATGCGCCGCCCCTGGGTTACTTGCAGAAGCTGCGCGAGATTTGCGATCGCCACGGCGTGTTGCTGATTTTCGATGAAGTGATTACCGGTTTCGGTCGGTTGGGGCACTCGTTCGCCGCCCAGACATTCGCAGTGACGCCGGACCTGATGACCCTCGCCAAGGGCTTGACCAACGGCGCCGTGCCCATGGGGGCCGTGCTGGTCAGCGGTTCGGTGTATGACGCGTTCATGACCGGCCCCGAGCAAGCCATCGAATTCATGCATGGCTACACCTATTCGGCCCATCCGCTGGCGTGCGCAGCGGGACTGGCGACCCTCGCTGTGCATGAGGAATTGGGCATCAACGCTCACGTCCGACAAGTTGCTCCCGTCTGGCAGAAAACAGCGCTGGCGTTGCGTGAGCAACCGTCGGTGCAGGACATTCGGGCCATCGGTCTGCTGTGCGCCGTCGAGCTGAGATCCCGCGAGGGCGCGCCAGGTGCCCGGGCTGCGGAAGTCGCGCAGCGCTGCTTCGACGCCGGGCTGCTGGTGCGCGCCTCGGGCGAGAACATCGTGCTGTCGCCACCGCTGATCATCAGCGAAGAACAGATTGCGCTGATCTTCGACACCTTGCAGCGGGTACTCGATCAAGTCGCCTGAGGAGGCCCGATGAATTACCTCGATTTCTACATTGATGGCGAGTGGGTCAAGCCCCTGGCGGGCGAATCCATGGTGGTGATCGACCCGACCACCGAGCGTTCCATCGGCGCGATCACGCTCGGCACTCGTTCCGACCTCGACCGGGCTGTGGCGGCGGCAAGACGCGCATTTGCGCAGTACGCACAATGGTCGCGGGAGGAACGCCTGGACCTGCTGGGTGCGATCATCGAAGGTTATCGACAACATAGCGAAGCGCTGGTCGAACTGGTGCACCGGGAGATGGGCGCGCCATTGTCACTGGCGCGCAATGCACACGTGCCTGCGGGGCTTGGTCACTTGCAGCGGGCCTTCGAAGTGCTGCGTAGCTATGAGTTCGACCGCCATCACGGCACGACACTGATCAGCCGTGAGCCGATTGGCGTCTGCGGATTGATCACCCCCTGGAACTGGCCGCTCAATCAACTGACCTGCAAGCTCGCACCGGCTCTTGCCGCCGGTTGCACCATGGTGCTCAAACCAAGCGAAAAAGCTCCGCTGTCTGCCATGTTGCTGGCCGACATTCTTCACCGTGCCGGCGTGCCCAAGGGCGTGTTCAACCTGGTCAATGGCGATGGCCCGACGATCGGCGATGGGATCGCCCGGCATCCGCAAATCGATATGGTTTCGTTCACCGGTTCTACAGCTGCGGGCATTGCCGTGGCCAAGTCCGCTGCCGATACGGTAAAGCGTGTATCCCAGGAGTTGGGCGGCAAGTCGGCCAACCTGATCCTCGCCGATGCCGATATCGAGACGGCGGTGCGCCACGCTGTGAGCAGTTGTTTTCGCAACAGCGGTCAGTCCTGCAATGCGCCGACCCGTCTGTTGATACCTCGGTCAATGCAGGCGCAGGCCATCGAGATCGCCCGGTCCGTTGCCGCGCAGATCTGTTTCGATGACAGTCAGCCGGCCAGCGCCATGGGGCCACTGGCGAATGTCGCGCAATTCGAACGGGTCCAGGCTCTGATCGGTGCCGCCATCGATCAAGGAGCACACTTGGTATGCGGTGGCACAGGGCGTCCCGACGGTGTGTCGTTGGGGTATTACGTCCGGCCGACGGTGTTTGCCGACGTCCACCCGGATATGCCGATTGCCCGGGAGGAAGTGTTCGGACCCGTATTGGTGATCATCGCGTATGACACCGAAGACCAAGCCGTCGCGATCGCCAATGACAGCCCTTATGGACTTTCGGGATACGTCACGTCGGGTTCGCTTGAGCGCGCTCGTGCAGTGGCGCGACGCTTGCGCACGGGCATGGTCCACCTCAATGGCAGCAAGGCGGACAACGGCGCGCCGTTCGGCGGCTATAAACAGTCGGGCAATGGTCGTGAATGGGGCGTGTTCGGGTTGGAGGATTACCTGGAAGTGAAGTCGATGTTTGGGTATGGGTCGGGCGCCTGAATGTTTCGGTGGTTAACAGCGCCGTCATCGCGGGCGAGCCCGCTCCCACAAGGTCTTGTGGTTGCCGCATGATTTAGGCACGCCGCAAAACCCTGTGGGAGCTGGCTTGCCAGCGAAGAGGCCGGCACATTCAGCATTGATGGCACTTGAGCCGCCGCCATCGCGGGCAAGTTGAATGCGCCAGGTCAGGCAGCACACCTTTTCGGCTCACAGATACTTATCCGTCACCGCCCCCTCCGAAGCGCTGGACACGGTCTTCGCATATTTGGCCAACACCCCGCGCTTGTACTTCGATTCCGGCCGCACCCAGCGCGACTTGCGCTCGGCCAGCTCAGCCTCGGACACATCCAGCGTAAGCTGCCGCGTTTCGGCGTCGATGCTGATTTTGTCGCCATTCTCGATCAACGCAATCGGCCCGCCCTCAAAGGCCTCCGGCGTGATATGCCCGACCACGAAACCATGGGAGCCTCCGGAAAAACGACCATCGGTGATCAACGCCACATCCTTGCCCAGACCCTTGCCCATCACCGCCGACGTCGGCGAGAGCATTTCGCGCATACCCGGCCCGCCCTTGGGGCCTTCGTAGCGGATCACGATCACTTCGCCGGGCTGAACTTCGCCGTTGAGAATGCCAGCCAGCGCACCTTCTTCACCGTGGTAGACCCGGGCCGTGCCTTCAAAGCGCAGGCCTTCCTTGCCGGTGATCTTGGCGACCGCGCCGGTCGGCGAGAGGTTGCCGTGCAACACCACCAGGTGCGAATCCTTTTTGATCGGCCGGTCGAAGGGCAGGATCACGTCCTGGCCTTCGGGATAGTCGGGCACGTTCTCCAGGTTTTGCGCGAGGGTCTTGCCGGTGACAGTCATGACATCGCCGTGCAGCATGCCGGCCGCGAGCATGCGTTTCATCAGGGGCTGAATGCCGCCGATGGCCACCAGCTCGCTCATCATGTATTTGCCGCTGGGGCGCAGATCGGCGACCACCGGGGAAATCTTGCCTAGCTCGATGAAGTCGTCCAGGGTCAACTCGACATCCACTGCGTTGGCCATCGCCAGTAAATGCAGCACCGCATTGGTCGAGCCGGCGAGGGCGATCACCACGCGGATGGCGTTTTCAAAAGCCTTGCGCGTCATGATGTCCCGCGGTTTCAAATCGAGCTTGAGCAGTTCCATGACTTGCTGGCCGGCGCGGAAACTGTCTGAGGCCTTATCGCCGCCGACGGCGTCCTGGGAGCTCGAGCCCGGCAGGCTCATGCCCAGCGCTTCGATAGCCGAGGCCATGGTGTTGGCGGTGTACATGCCGCCGCAGGAACCGGGGCCGGGGATCGCCACTTCTTCGATCTGCTTGACCTGGATTTCATTGATGTCGCCGCGGGCATGCTGACCGACGGCCTCGAACACGGAAATGATGTCGGTGTGGCCGGCACCGGGGCGGATGGTGCCACCATAGACAAAGATCGACGGCCGATTGAGCCGCGCCATGCCGATCAGGCAGCCCGGCATGTTTTTGTCGCAGCCGCCTACGGTCACCAGTCCGTCGAAGCCTTCGCAACCGACCACGACCTCGATGGAATCGGCAATGACCTCGCGGGATACCAGCGAGTACTTCATGCCTTCGGTGCCGTTGGCGATGCCGTCGGAGATAGTGATGGTGTTGAAAATCACGCCTTTGGCGCCGGCGGCGTTTGCGCCTTTTTCCACTTCCAGCGCCAGCTTGTCGATGTGCATGTTGCACGGCGTGACCATCGCCCAGGTCGAGGCAATGCCGACCTGCGGCTTGTTGAAGTCGTCATCGGTGAAACCCACCGCGCGCAGCATGGCCCGGGCGGGTGCGGCTTCGACGCCATCGATCACTTGGGAGGAGTACTTGCGCAGATAGTCTGTATCGCTCATGACAATGCATCCTTTGAGGCAAACAGCATCAGTATAGAGGTCCCGCCGCGTCGAACCGGACTCACGAGTCGGGAACAGACGCGCGGGTTAGCCTTGTCGTGATATTCTTGGCGCAACTTGGTTTGACCTATTCAGTTTTCCTGTCCATGAGACGGGCGAACAGAATCACTGTCGCTCAAGTAGCTGAAGCCAAAAAAGATAAGAAGTCAGTTCAGTAGGGACATATAACGGGGGTCGATGCACAGACATCGGCCTTGTGTGCCCACCCGGTAGTCCTGCTGTGCCGCACCCATGATCTGCCGTGAAACATGGGCTGTGAGCGCGAGGATGGAAGGGCGGATGGCGTTTTATCATAGGTGCTACAGATGTTTAAAAAAGTGAACACAGCCCTGCTGGGGTTGGCTCTGTCGTTGGGGATGACGACGGCTCAGGCCGAAGAAGCCAAGAAAGTCGATGTGCTGCTGATTGGCGGCGGCATCATGAGCGCGACCCTGGGTGTGTGGCTCAATGAGCTGGAACC
>NZ_RCOB01000110.1:0-4715 GCF_004307665.1 Pseudomonas sp. Sample_16 | reverse complement strand
TCCAGGTCGGCAGCACGTTGCACGGTGTCGGCAAGAACCTTGACCATGTTCGGCTGAACCTCGAGGAAACCACCGGAGATGTAATACACCTCCTCTTCCCCGCCCTGCTTGACCAGGCGGATCGGACCTGGCTTCAGATTAGTGATCAGCGGCGCGTGACCCAGGGCGATACCAAGATCACCCAGTGCACCGTGCGCAATCACCATCTCGACCAGACCGGAAAAGATTTCCCCTTCCGCGCTGACGATATCGCAATGGACTGTCATAGCCATCTGATTGCCTCAACCTAAATTAGCGCCCGTTGCCGGGCGCCGGGATTACAGTTTCTTGGCTTTCTCGATCGCTTCTTCGATGCCGCCAACCATGTAGAACGCTTGTTCTGGCAGGTGGTCGTAGTCACCGTTGAGGATGCCTTTGAAGCCAGCAATGGTGTCTTTCAGGGAAACGTATTTACCCGAAGCACCGGTGAAGACTTCAGCCACGAAGAACGGCTGCGACAAGAAACGCTGGATCTTACGAGCACGGTTTACCAACTGCTTGTCGGCTTCCGACAGCTCGTCCATACCCAGGATCGCAATGATGTCCTTCAGTTCTTTGTAACGCTGCAGAACGTACTGAACGCCGCGAGCGGTGTCGTAGTGGTCCTGGCCGATCACGTTCGGGTCCAGCTGGCGCGAAGTCGAGTCGAGTGGATCAACCGCCGGGTAGATACCCAGGGAAGCGATGTCACGGGACAGAACGACGGTAGCGTCCAAGTGGGCGAAGGTGGTC
Organism: Pseudomonas sp. Sample_16; assembly: GCF_004307665.1. Taxonomy (NCBI): domain Bacteria; kingdom Pseudomonadati; phylum Pseudomonadota; class Gammaproteobacteria; order Pseudomonadales; family Pseudomonadaceae; genus Pseudomonas; species Pseudomonas sp. Sample_16. The sequence goes on along the minus strand of NZ_RCOB01000110.1, from coordinate 3,944 downwards.
GCTGGCGACGGGTCGGTCAAGTCGTCCGCAGGTACGTATACCGCTTGGATCGAAGTGATCGAACCTTCCTTGGTCGAAGTGATACGTTCTTGCAGAACGCCCATCTCTTCAGCCAGGGTTGGCTGGTAACCTACTGCCGAAGGCATACGGCCCAGCAGTGCGGATACTTCAGTACCGGCCAGGGTGTAACGATAGATGTTGTCGACGAACAGCAGAACGTCGTTACCTTCGTCACGGAACTTCTCGGCCATGGTCAGGCCGGTCAGTGCTACGCGCAGACGGTTTCCCGGCGGCTCGTTCATCTGACCGTAAACCAGTGCCACTTTGTCCAGAACGTTGGAATCCTTCATCTCGTGGTAGAAGTCGTTACCCTCACGAGTACGCTCACCCACACCGGCGAACACGGAATAACCGCTGTGCTCGATGGCGATGTTACGGATCAGTTCCATCATGTTTACGGTTTTGCCTACACCGGCACCACCGAACAGACCGACTTTACCGCCCTTGGCAAACGGGCAAACCAGGTCGATAACCTTGATGCCGGTTTCCAGCAGGTCGTTGCCGCCTGCCTGTTCAGCGAACGAAGGCGCTGCACGGTGAATGCCCCAACGCTCTTCAGTGGCGATTGGACCGGCTTCGTCGATCGGGTTGCCCAGAACGTCCATGATCCGGCCCAGAGTTGCTTTACCAACCGGTACGGAGATGGCTGCGCCAGAGTCGGTAACTTCCAGACCGCGCTTCAAGCCTTCGGTGGAACCCATCGCAATGGTACGAACCACGCCGTCGCCCAGCTGCTGCTGAACTTCCAGGGTGGTCCCGGCCGCGCTTTGTACAGTCAGCGCGTTGTAGATGCTCGGTACGCTGTCGCGTGGAAATTCCACGTCGATAACGGCGCCGATGATTTGAACGATACGTCCGCTACTCATAGCTGGATCCTCTGAATATTTGAACCGTTAAACCGCGGCAGCGCCGCCGACGATTTCCGAGATCTCTTGGGTGATCGCAGCCTGACGCGCCTTGTTGTAGACCAGCTGCAAATCGCTGATCAAATCACCGGCGTTGTCGGTAGCGTTCTTCATCGCGATCATCCGCGCAGCTTGTTCAGCCGCGTTGTTCTCGACCACCGCCTGGTAGACCTGCGACTCCACGTAACGGACCATCAAGCCGTCCAGCAGCTCCTTGGCATCCGGTTCGTAGAGATAGTCCCAGTGGTGCTTGAGGTCTTGATCCGGGGTTGCCACCAGTGGAATCAACTGCTCCACGGTAGGCTGTTGCGTCATGGTGTTGATGAACTTGTTGGACACCACGGACAGGCGGTCAATACGGCCGTCCAGGTAGGCATCCAGCATCACCTTGACGCTGCCGATCAGATCATTGATCGACGGCTCTTCACCCAGGTGGCTGATAGCTGCAACGACGTTACCGCCGAAGTTGCGGAAAAAGGCCGCACCCTTGCTACCAACGACACACAGATCGATCTCGACGCCGTTTTCGCGGTTTACCGCCATGTCCTTGACCAGGGCCTTGAACAGGTTGGTGTTCAAGCCGCCGCACAGACCACGGTCACTGCTCACTACGACATAACCGACACGCTTGATTTCGCGGTCGATCATGAACGGGTGGCGGTATTCCGGGTTGGCGTTGGCCAGATGCCCAATTACCTGGCGGATACGCTCCGCATAAGGACGGCTAGCAGCCATGCGCATTTGTGCCTTGCGCATTTTGCTGACCGCCACTTTTTCCATGGCGCTGGTAATCTTTTGCGTGCTTTTGATGCTCGCAATCTTACTGCGAATCTCTTTTGCGCCTGCCATGTAACACCTATCAGGTTAGCAAGCGGGAGCCTTGCGGCTCCCGCTGCGGCTTACCAGGTTTGGGTGGCCTTGAACTTCTCGATACCGGCTTTCATGCCAGCGTCGATTTCGTCATTGAAGTCACCTTTCACGTTGATCTTCGCCATCAAATCGGCGTGATCGCGGTTGAAGAAAGCAATCAGCGCTTGCTCGAAGCTGCCGATCTTGGCGATTTCAACGTCAGTCAGGAACCCACGCTCAGCGGCATACAGCGACAGCGCCATGTCAGCGATCGACATTGGTGCGTATTGCTTCTGCTTCATCAGCTCGGTAACGCGCTGACCATGCTCAAGTTGCTTACGGGTCGCTTCGTCCAGGTCAGAAGCGAACTGGGCGAATGCCGCCAGTTCACGGTACTGAGCCAGAGCGGTACGGATACCACCGGACAGCTTCTTGATGATCTTGGTCTGAGCGGCACCACCCACACGGGATACCGAAACACCGGCGTTCACAGCAGGACGGATCCCGGAGTTGAACATGGCCGATTCCAGGAAGATCTGACCGTCGGTGATGGAAATCACGTTGGTCGGAACGAACGCGGAAACGTCGCCAGCCTGGGTTTCGATGATCGGCAGTGCGGTCAGGGAACCGGTTTTGCCGGTCACTGCGCCGTTGGTGAACTTCTCTACGTATTCTTCCGAAACGCGGGATGCGCGCTCCAGCAGACGGGAGTGGAGATAGAACACGTCGCCTGGGTAAGCTTCACGGCCTGGTGGACGGCGCAGCAGCAGGGAAATCTGGCGGTAAGCCACTGCTTGCTTGGACAGATCGTCATAAACGATCAGCGCGTCTTCACCGCGGTCGCGGAAGAATTCACCCATGGTGCAACCGGAGTACGGTGCCAGGAATTGCAGCGCAGGAGATTCCGAAGCACTGGCAGCCACGATGATCGTGTTGGCCAGGGCGCCGTTTTCTTCCAGCTTGCGAACCACGTTGGCGATGGTCGATTGTTTCTGACCGATCGCAACGTAGACGCAGTAGATGCCGCTGTTCTTCTGGTTGATGATCGCGTCGATCGCCAGAGCGGTTTTACCGATCTGACGGTCACCGATGATCAGCTCACGCTGGCCACGGCCGACAGGGATCATGGCATCGACAGCCTTGTAGCCAGTCTGTACAGGCTGGTCTACCGACTTACGCCAGATCACGCCTGGAGCAACTTTCTCGACCGCGTCGGTCTGAGTGTTGTTCAGCGGACCTTTGCCATCAACTGGGTTACCCAGTGCGTCGACAACGCGACCCAGCAGTTCCTTACCAACCGGAACTTCGAGGATGCGGCCAGTGCACTTGGCGCTCATGCCTTCAGCCAGAGACTGGTATGCGCCCAATACGACGGCACCTACGGAGTCTTGCTCCAGGTTGAGTGCCATACCGAAGACGCCGCCCGGAAACTCGATCATCTCGCCGTACATAACGTCGGCCAGACCGTGAATCCGCACGATACCGTCAGATACGCTGACGACAGTGCCTTCGTTACGGGCTTGGGAGGTCACATCGAGCTTGTCGATGCGGCCCTTGATAATTTCACTTATTTCGGAAGGATTGAGTTGCTGCATTGCTCTGCTGCCCCTTCAAACTCAAGATTTCAATGCTTCGGCAAGTTTCGCGATTTTGCCGCGAATCGAGCCATCGATAACCAGGTCGCCGGCGCGGATGACAACGCCCCCAATAAGGGATTTGTCTTCCTCGACTTGCAGGCGCACTTCCCGGTTGAGTCGTGCACTGAGAACCTTGGCGAGTTTGTCTTGCTGTTCTTGGTTCAATGCAAAAGCACTGGTCACTTCAACGTCTACCGATTTCTCTTGTTCGGCCTTGTACAGGTCGAACAGAGCGGCGATCTCCGGCAACAGCGGGAGACGGTCGTTTTCGGCAACGACGTGGATGAAGTTCTGTGCCTTGGCATCAAACTTGTCGCCGCACACGTCAATGAACGTGGCGGCCTTTTCTGCGCTCGTCAGTCGCGGGGCCTTGAGCACGCGCTGCATGGTGTCGTCTTCCGACACCGCTGCAGCCAGGCCGAGCATGGCTGACCAATTGGCCAGTTGCTGGTGGGCCTGAGCGTGCTCGAAGGCCGCCTTAGCGTAAGGTCGG
>NZ_RCOB01000143.1:965-4757 GCF_004307665.1 Pseudomonas sp. Sample_16 | reverse complement strand
GCGTTACACGCTGCTGTCAACACCTCTTTTTTCAACTTCCTTCTGGCTTCGATGACCTGAAGCAACTTGCTATCGAAAACTGCGTAACTCATTGTTTACCAAGGAGTTTTCCGTTTCGACTGCGCCGGAAGTGGGGCGAATTATAGACACCTGAAATCTGCCGTCAAGCGTTGATTTGAGTTTTCTGTCATTCAAGGGCCAAACCCAAGAAAAACCGCCCGCTTCTATATAGAAGAGGTCACGCGCACAGAAGAGACAAGGCAAAACAGACGCCGGCGATTGCCAGGCCAAGGAAGAGAAAGAGGAGATATGGTGTCCCAGGGCAGGTTCGAACTGCCAACCTTCCCCTTAGGAGGGGGATGCTCTATCCAATTGAGCTACTGAGACACTGCTGCCAGCGAAGATACGCAAAGCGATGGACGGCCAGCATGTTAACGACCAAGCCAGACTTTGTCATGTCGTCCTTTTGCTTTTTAAGTGTAGGCATACGCCCTCTAAATAGCAGGAAGCCTTAATTACAGCCCCAACCTCAGACCTCCATAAGCATCGCCATGCCGGCAAAGCAGAGCGGAGCTAGCCATTGCCGTAAAAAGCAGACACCCCTGCCCACCATTAATCAAGCTGCCACCCATCCTAAAAATGCCTAAGAACCGCCCTACCTCTAGTAAATCGGCCATTTGCCACTATCCTTGTTAAGGTAAGGACCAGTGACTGAATTCGCTCGTCATGCCGTCAGGTCATTGCACACCTGCTGATGAGCAGAGGACGCGATCAGCAAAGCGGTGCTGGCAACTTCCAACCAGTCCGCATTTCTGACAATTGGTGCTGGCAGAACGCCTTTATCCAGTTCAATATTTGTCACAGAATTGACGCCAATGATCTGGCTGCTTTGAGGCATGATGCGAGCCTCATCAATTCAGGTTGAACATTTGGCTGCAACGCTTGTCCTAACTGACATCCTGCGGCCAATCCCGAGAACCGCTCCCCTGAACTAACCGGTTAAATATATGCGCCCATTGAAACAGGCAATTTATTCCAGCCGTACGGCTGACAAGTTCGTCGTACGTCTGCCAGACGGAATGCGTGAACGCATTGCCGAAGTGGCTCGCAATCATCATCGCAGTATGAACTCTGAAATCATCGCGCGTCTCGAACAGAGCCTGATTCAGGAAGGCGCGCTGGGCGAAGAATTGAGCATGCGCCTGGACAGCCCAGAGCTTTCTTTGCACGAGCGCGAACTGTTGCAGCGCTTCCGCCAGCTTTCCCACCGCCAGCAAAACGCACTCGTTTCGCTGATTGCTCATGACGCCGAGATGGCTGCAGACGCCTCCTGAGTAATCCTGAATATCCAAGCCAGCTTAGCCGCTGGCTTTTTTTTGCCCGGAATTACAGGCATAAAAAACCCGCCAATTGGCGGGTTTCGAGAGAGAAAAACTAAAGCAGGAATATGGTCGCCAACCCGAGGAAAATGAAGAAGCCGCCACTATCGGTCATGGCGGTGATCATTACGCTGGCACCCATCGCCGGATCGCGCCCAAGTCGCACCAGAGTCATCGGAATCAAAACCCCCATCAGCGCTGCAAGGAGCAGGTTCAGCGTCATGGCGGCCGTCATCACCACCCCCAAGGACCAGCTCCCATAGAGCAGATAAGCAACGACACCAATTACCCCACCCCAGATCACGCCATTGATCAGCGCAACAGCCAATTCCTTGCGCATCAGCCGCGAAGTATTGCCGGTACTCACCTGGTCCAACGCCATCGCGCGAACAATCATGGTGATGGTCTGGTTTCCTGAGTTACCACCGATACCCGCCACAATCGGCATCAACGCCGCCAGCGCTACCAGCTTCTCGATAGACCCCTCGAACAGACCGATCACTCGAGACGCAACGAAAGCGGTAATCAGATTCACTGCCAGCCAGGCCCAGCGGTTGCGCAGAGACTTCCAGACTGACGCAAATATGTCCTCTTCTTCGCGCAGACCCGCCATGTTGAGAACTTCGCTTTCGCTCTCTTCACGAATCAGGTCGACCATTTCATCAATGGTCAGTCGGCCAATGAGCTTGCCGTTCTTGTCAACGACAGGCGCTGAAATCAAGTCGTAGCGCTCGAACGCCTGAGCAGCATCATAAGCATCTTCATCCGGATGAAAGCTCACCGGATCGCTGGCCATGACTTCAGAAACCTGCTTGTCCGGATCATTGACCAGCAAGCGCTTGATAGGCAAAACACCTTTGAGGACGCCGTCGTAATCAACAACAAACAGCTTGTCGGTGTGGCCAGGCAACTCTTTGAGGCGGCGCAGATAACGCAGTACCACCTCGAGACTGACATCCTCACGGATCGTCACCATCTCGAAGTCCATCAGCGCACCAACTTGCTCCTCATCATAGGAAAGGGCGGACCGTACACGTTCACGCTGCTGGTTATCCAGGGTCTCCATCAGCTCATGGACGACATCTCGCGGCAGCTCGGAAGCCAGGTCAGCAAGTTCGTCAGCATCCATGTCCTTGGCCGCAGCCAAGAGCTCGTGATCGTCCATGTCGGCGATCAGGGTTTCTCGGACCGAATCGGATACTTCGAGGAGAATGTCGCCGTCGCGATCTGCCTTGACCAGCTGCCATAGCGTCAGGCGATCGTCCAGCGGCAGAGCTTCAAGGATATAGGCGACGTCGGCGGAGTGCAGATCATCGAGCTTGCGTTGCAACTCGACGAGATTTTGCCGGTGAACCAGGTTCTCGACCCGGTCGTGATGCGGGCCTTCCTGGCGGTGGGTCAGATCTTCAACCACTCGCTGACGCTGCAACAGCTCAACGACTTGAGCGAGGCGGTCCTGCAAGCTTTCTTGTGTTTTCTTTACTTCAACTTCAGACATAGGCGAGCTCCACTCCCAGCAGCGGGGCGCGCCGGAAGGATCAATCAGTCAATTCATGATTGGAAAAACGGGGTATTGAGTAACTACTGGGTAAGTCCATGGAAGTAATCCAAAAGCCCCGGCGGGGCTGACGGGCGCAATCATACACCGCTTGGCGGATTGAAATGTTAAAAAATCGCGGCTGAAACAAGCGCTTGCAAGACAAACTTGAGCACTGTCCTGACCCTTCAATTTACGACGACGCATCCTGAAAAGAAAACACACCACTCGGCCAAAAGGTGACGGCTACGCTTAAAAGAAATCGTCATGGAGGACGCTTGATGCCAGCCTACGCGCGCCGTTTCTTAATGCTCACCCTGCTCTGCCCCGCACCCTGGGTCCCCGCCGCCACCATTCATAGATGCGAAGCAAACGACGGCCGCATCACCTACACCACCCTAAGCTGCGCAGCCAGCGAACGCCGCTCCATACAGGAAGTCCGTACGCACATACCAACCGACGAGCCAATCGCCCTGCTGCCAGGGCCCGAGACTCGCCGCGTCTCTCGAACCAATAGCAAAAGGGGCGAACCAACGATTGTTGGAAAGAGCGAAGACGGATGCGGAAATCTGATCAGTGCCAGAGAGCGACGCGAGGCGATCATCAATCAACGGGTTGTCGCCGGCATGAGCCAGCAGGATGTCGAGAGCGCACTCGGCAAGCCAGACAAGATCAGTATTCGCAATTCGAGCACAAGCTATCGCTACGAAACCAAGCGAGGCCGGAGTGCACATATCGAGTTCGATGAAAGAGGATGTACGAAGGGAAAAGCCAAATCCCAGACGGCAAAAAGCCCGCATTAAATGCGGGCTTTCTGTTGTATGGTGCACTCGACAGGATTCGAACCTGTGACCGCTCGGTTCGTAGCCGAGTACT
>NZ_RCOB01000143.1:0-955 GCF_004307665.1 Pseudomonas sp. Sample_16 | reverse complement strand
ATGGTGCACTCGACAGGATTCGAACCTGTGACCGCTCGGTTCGTAGCCGAGTACTCTATCCAGCTGAGCTACGAGTGCATTTGTGTTTTTATACCAGATCACAACTGGTTGAAGCCAAGTTATTCACATCACTGCAAACAACCCTTAAATGGTGCACTCGACAGGATTCGAACCTGTGACCGCTCGGTTCGTAGCCGAGTACTCTATCCAGCTGAGCTACGAGTGCATTTGTTGCCGCGCATTATAGGCCGTTCAATCTGTTTGTAAAGCGCTTTTTTCTAGTAATTTCAACAACTTACCGAAGAAGCCAGATTACAACGTACTACGCAAATAATGGCGGAGAACGGGGGATTCGAACCCCCGACACCCTTTTGAGGTGTACTCCCTTAGCAGGGGAGCGCCTTCGGCCACTCGGCCAGCTCTCCGCAACACGGGGCGTATATTAACCAGCTTCTTCCCCGTTTGCAAACATAAAAAACGATAAAAATTAATGGCTTGGTTCTTCGTCCTTCTCTTTCTTGATGCGCAGGTAGATTTCCTCACGGTGGACGGCTACCTCTTTCGGGGCGTTGACCCCAATACGCACTTGATTTCCTTTGACGCCGAGCACGGTCACGGTGATTTCGCCATCACCAATAATCAGGCTTTCTGCGCACCGACGAGTCAGAATCAACATACCTTTCTCCTCACGCCTTACATTTCAGGGACAACAGTCTGCAAAAAAAAGGCACTCGACCTACAACCCAAAACGGTCGTGGCCTACATGCCTGAGTATTGACTAGCGCGAGCAAAAGAACAGCCTCGGGGTCACGCCATTCAAAAAACAAAAGGCGCGGTCAGACCGCGCCTTTTGGCAAACGCATCACTCGCCCTGGCGGGCCGGTGCGTCCAGTTCGAAAGCCGTGTGCAGAGCGCGCACAGCCAGTTCCAGGTATTTCTCTTCGATCACTACGGA
>NZ_RCOB01000155.1:0-4796 GCF_004307665.1 Pseudomonas sp. Sample_16 | reverse complement strand
GCGCATCGGGCTCGCGAGCCACGTATTGCGTCTGCTTCATGCTGCTCTCCTGCTAAGGGATTTCATTCTTGTTATGTGCTGCTATGGACCCAGAAATAACCCATGAATTGCGCGATGGCAGCAGGTGATCCCCGTTGTACGTAGGAAAATCCTCCAAATATCGTAAAGTTTTCGTTACGTTTTATAGGTTGTCGCGCAGGTGTTGAGATTTGTGGGTGGGAAAAGCGCTCCACCTGTCACATAATCTTGACGACTAACTGAGCGCTCCAGCAGAAATATTCTTGCCGTGGGCCTCATTCACCACTGTTCGGGCCTTTATATGCGTATCAAAGTCCACTGCCAGAACCGCATCGGCATCCTGCGTGACATTCTCAACCTGCTGGTGGAGTACGGCATCAACGTCGCTCGCGGTGAAGTGGGTGGTGAGCATGGCAACGCGATCTACTTGCACTGTCCGAACCTGATCAACATTCAGTTCCAGGCTTTGCGTCCGAAATTCGAAGCGATTGGCGGGGTGTTTGGCGTCAAGCGTGTAGGCCTGATGCCTAGCGAACGTCGGCACATGGAGCTCAATGCGCTGCTTGGTGCGCTGGAGTTTCCAGTGCTGTCGATCGACATGGGCGGCTCGATCGTCGCGGCCAATCGTGCGGCGGCGCAGTTGCTTGGTGTTCGAGTCGATGAAGTGCCGGGGATTCCGCTGTCTCGATATGCCGAGGACTTCGATTTGCCGGAACTGGTGCGCGCCAACAAGTCGCGAATCAATGGGCTGCGGGTCAAGGTCAAGGGCGACGTGTTCCTGGCCGACATCGCGCCGCTGCAATCAGAGCATGACGACAGCGAAGCCATGGCCGGTGCCGTATTGACGCTGCACCGCGCCGACCGGGTGGGCGAACGCATCTATAACGTGCGCAAGCAGGAGCTGCGTGGTTTCGACAGCATCTTTCAAAGCTCGAAAGTCATGGCCGCGGTGGTGCGCGAAGCGCGGCGCATGGCACCCCTTGATGCGCCGCTATTGATCGAAGGCGAAACCGGAACCGGCAAGGAGCTGTTGGCGCGCGCTTGTCATTTGGCTAGCCCGCGCGGGCAATCGCCGTTGATGGCGCTCAATTGCGCCGGTCTGCCGGAGTCCATGGCCGAGACGGAATTGTTCGGCTACGGCCCGGGTGCCTTCGAAGGTGCGCGTGCCGAGGGCAAGCTCGGGCTGTTGGAACTGACGGCGGGCGGTACGCTGTTTCTCGATGGGGTCGGGGAAATGAGCCCGCGCCTGCAGGTGAAATTGCTGCGCTTTCTGCAGGATGGCTGCTTCCGCCGCGTAGGCAGTGATGAAGAGGTTTATCTGGATGTACGGGTGATCTGCGCCACCCAGGTCGATCTCTCCGAACTGTGCGCGCGGGGCGAGTTTCGCCAGGACCTCTATCATCGCTTGAACGTGTTGTCGCTGCACATTCCGCCCCTGCGCGAATGCCTCGACGGTCTGACGCCGCTGGTGGAGCACTTCCTCGATCAGGCGAGTCGGCAGATCGGTTGCCCGCTGCCGAAACTGGCGCCAGCGGCCATGGACAGGCTCAGTCATTACCACTGGCCGGGCAACGTCCGGCAACTTGAAAACGTATTGTTCCAGGCGGTTTCCCTGTGCGACGGCGGTACGGTCAAAGCCGAGCACATTCGGTTGCCGGACTACGGCGTGCGTCAGCCGCTTGGCGATTTTTCGCTCGAAGGCGGGCTGGACGAAATTGTCGGGCGCTTCGAAAAAGCGGTGCTGGAGCGGTTGTACTCCGAACATCCGAGCAGTCGGCAACTTGGCAAGCGGCTGGGGGTTTCGCACACCACCATCGCCAACAAGTTACGCGATTATGAGGTGGGCAAGGAGCCTGGCACCTGAGTCAGTCCCATGAGCCAGGCCTCTAAATCAGGCCCATAAATCAGACCCTAAGTCAGGCCCCTGTGGCGAGGGAGCTTGCTCCCGTTCGGGTGCGAAGCGGCCGCAGTACTGTCATTGATTGATCGTTCCCACGCTCTGCGTGGGAATGCAGCCCGGGACGCTCCGCGTCCCAAGAGCAGACGCAGAGCGTCCATTGAGGCGTTCCCACGCAGAGCGTGGGTACGAGCAGGTGGCGGAAGCTGAAGGTTGCCGTGAAGCGGCATGACACCGCCGGTTTTTCGTCTCTGTACAAATCCCCCATCTCCCTCCGAATCCCCTCAAGTCCTTTGTTTACCGGGCCTCGCGCCGCCAAAAACAAGTTGGTCTGCAAATTGCTTATGCCACGTCAGTACAGCAGTGGGCGGCAAACGTCCGGCAGGCAGAGGAAAGATTGTGGACAAGTACCTTTATGTGGCAATGACCGGCGCCAGCCAGAATGCACTGGCGCAGAAGGCTCATGCCAACAACCTCGCGAACATCTCCACCAACGGCTTCCAGAAAGACCTGGAGCAGGCGCGTTCGATGCCGGTGTTCGGCGACAGCTTTCCGGCGCGTGCGTTTGCCATGTCCGAACGCCCGGCCACCGACTTTTCTCCCGGCTCGCTGGTAGAAACCGGCCGCGACCTCGATGTCGCCGTGCAGGGCAACGGCTGGCTGGCGGTGCAGAATCCCGATGGCGGCGAAAGCTACGTGCGCACCGGTAGCCTGGTAGTCGATGCACTTGGCGTCTTGCGCGCCGGCAACGGCATGCCGGTGATCGGCAACGGCGGACCGATTGCCGTGCCGCCCGAGCAGCAGATCGAAGTGGGCGAAGACGGCACCATCAGCATTCGTGCGATGGGTGAAGGTCCTCGCGTGATGGCCGAAGTCGATCGCATCAAGCTGGTCAATCCGGACATCAAGAACATGACCAAGGGCCTGGACGGTTCGATCCACACCAGAGACGGTCAGCCGGCGCAAGCCGATGCCAACGTCAAGCTGGTGTCCGGTTTCCTTGAGTCGAGCAACGTCAACGCCGTGGACGAGATGACCTCGGTGCTGGCCTTGTCGAAGCAGTTCGAACTGCACATCAAGATGATGAACACCGCCAAAGAAGACGACCAGGCCATGGCTCGGGTCTTGCAGATCAGCTAATTACCAGAACGTCGCGCCGTAAAACAGGCGCACGAGGAGAATCGAATGCTTCCGGCTCTATGGGTTGCCAAAACCGGTCTGTCCGCCCAGGACACCAACCTGACCACCATTTCCAACAACCTGGCGAACGTGTCGACCACGGGTTTCAAACGTGACCGCGCCGAGTTCCAGGACTTGCTCTACCAGATCAAGCGTCAGCCAGGCGCCCAGTCGACCCAGGACAGCGAACTGCCGTCGGGCCTGCAACTGGGTACCGGTGTGCGCATTGTCGGCACCCAGAAAAACTTCAACGCCGGCAGCCTGCAAACCACCGAGCAGCCACTGGACATGGCCATCGACGGCCGCGGTTTCTTCCAGATCCTGCAGCCGGACGGCACCACGTCCTACACCCGCGACGGTACTTTCCACCTGGACTCCAACGGCCAGATCGTCAACGCCAGTGGCTTCGCCCTGGAACCGGCGATTGTCATCCCGAACGATGCCCAGACCTTCACCGTCGGCAAGGACGGCACCGTGTCCATCACCGTGGCCGGCAACCCGGCTTCCCAGGTGATCGGCAACCTGCAAACCGCCGACTTCATCAACCCGGCCGGCCTGCAAGCGGTGGGTAACAACCTGTTCCTGGAAACCGCTGCCAGCGGCGCGCCGCAAATCGGCACACCGGGCCTGAACGGTTTCGGTACCACGCTGCAGAACACCCTGGAAACGTCCAACGTCAGCACCGTTGAAGAGATGGTCAACATGATCACCACTCAGCGTGCCTACGAGATGAACTCCAAGGTGATCTCCACCGCCGATCAGATGCTCTCGTTCGTAACGCAGAATCTGTAATCAAGTCTATGAGGCGGTCATGCGGCCGCCTGCAACACCGTGAGGTAAGGGTCATGAATCGCTTCGTTTCTGTTCTGGCATTGAGTGGGATCACCGTGCTCGCCGGCTGTGTCGGTCCGACACCCAAGCCCAATGATCCTTACTACGCTCCGGTGTTGCCGCGCACGCCATTGCCGGCTGCCGCGAACAACGGTTCGATCTATCAGGCCGGTTTCGAGCAGAACCTCTATAGCGACCGCAAGGCGTTCCGGGTTGGTGACATCATCACCATCACCCTGAACGAGAAGACCCAGGCCAGCAAAAACGCCAACTCGCAAATCGGCAAGAACAGCAAGGCCAGCATCGGCCTGAGCTCGCTGTTCGGTTCCACCCCCAACACCAACAACCCGTTCGGCAGTGGCGACTTGAGCCTGGACGCCAGCTATGAAGGCGACCGCGCGACCAAGGGTGACAGCAAGGCGGCGCAGGGCAACACCCTGACCGGTTCGATCACCGTGACCGTGGCCGACGTGCTGCCCAACGGCATCATTGCCGTGCGCGGCGAGAAGTGGATGACGCTGAACACCGGTGATGAGCTGGTACGGATTGCCGGATTGGTTCGTGCCGACGATATCTCCACCGATAACACCGTATCGTCGACCCGTGTCGCCGATGCGCGCATCACTTATTCGGGCACCGGTTCGTTTGCCGATGCGAGTCAGCCAGGCTGGTTCGACCGTTTCTTCCTCAGCCCGCTGTTCCCTTTCTAGGTGGCTACGTTGAATTTCAGAAGTCTCATCGTTGCCGCACTGATGCTATCCGCGGCCTTCAACGCTCAAGCCGAGCGGCTGAAGGACATCGCCAGTATTTCCGGCGTGCGTTCCAACCAATTGATCGGTTACGGCCTGGTGGTCGGGCTTAACGGTACCGG
>NZ_RCOB01000193.1:0-4833 GCF_004307665.1 Pseudomonas sp. Sample_16 | reverse complement strand
GGCACTTCCCGCCTATCAATTGCCCCACCGAATTTCTCTAAAAATCTGGAAAATACTTTGTCCATTCAGTATCGCCTTAGTCCTTTGACGACTCCTATCGTCTACAGATCTGAAAAACTGTAGGGCTCAAGTTCGGCAATTTGGGACAGCAGGGTTAAATGTTCCACCGCCTTCACTTTCTCAAGATGATCGAGGGTATCCGGTCCGCCAAACATCAGCGCTGGAACGAAGCCGTACATTTCATCGTGACGCAGGGTGCCGAGTTTTTTCATTGCTGGTTGGAACAGGTCGCCATAATCGTTAGATTCCACATCGATAGACAGAAGGAAGGAACGAAGCCCATTATCCATTTGGTCTCCTGTGTATATAGACGTGTGCGCGGCATAACGAGAAAGATGACCTGTAATATCAAGGGAGGCTCCCGTTCTCTCTCCCCAAAGAAACAAATCGCCAAAAGCACTACGGGCAATTAGGTGATAGGTGTCAAAGGATTCAAATTTCGTTCCTTCAAGCCAAGATGCTACCACTCCCTCATATTCTTGTGGATTAACGATCCAGAAAATCCCCTCACCATATCCGCACCAGCCATGTTCGGCCCAATACTCCAGCAAAATGTTGGGGAGCTTGCCTCTATAACGCTCGATACTAGATGTCGGTACTTCCTGTCGGTCAACAGGGCCACCAAACGTATCCAGAAAAATCGAAAATACCTCATCCATTCTTTTTCCCCTTAACACTTATGAAGTTTGACATTGATATATGTGTCACCGCGTAAAAACGTAGGTACTGCCTCTGCTGATTTTTTCAGATTTGCAATTTTCGGCCTCCATTGAGGCCCAATACTAGAGTTGACCTGACGATCACCGAAGTCCGCAATAATATCTCTGCCACCAGCGCTTAGATCTGGATTGTGCAGTCCTGCAAGATTTGACATTGTTTCCTTGGCTTTCCTCACGCTCTCTGCTTTCGCATGTGTGGCGCTCATCGTTTTCAAAAACTCTTCATTAAACCGTTTTTGCAAATTTATTTTTAAAGTGTTGCGAGCACGGTTTGCCGCCGCCCTACTACGCTTCACCGGATTAGCAATATTCTCCAAATACTCATCAACCGTCAGCCGATTCAGCCCGTCTTCTTGTCCCTTCAACTGCCGTTCGAATTCTCCGATTTTAGACGCTGGCAGCTTGTCCGCTTTGAAGCATTCAACTTGATGAAGCGGCATCGCATTCGGCTTGTCACGGGGCGGGTTTTTGTCTTTGTTTGGTGGGTGATTTGCCGGTGGCGCAGGGTCCTGATGGCTGAGCGCGCCCCGGTGCGGTGCTGAGGTTTGCAGGTCTGGGCGTTTTTTCAGGGCGTCTTCGTGCTTGAGCATCCATTCGCCTAACCGCGCGCCTTTGGGGCTGGCTCGCATCTCTTGGGCGAGAACGCCCGCATTGCCTCGACCACGGGTGATGTAAGCCACGATGGCGCCCAGCAGCAGGACGACAACCTCCACATGGCCACGTGCAATCTCTTGGGAGGCGCTGTATCGGGCAGATGAATCATCCGGCCTGAACGGGTCTAAACCTCCCTCACTGCGTGGGCCGTTCCACGCGATGTGGATGCCACGCCAGTAATAGTCGCCAATGCGTGGCAGACCTTCGGTGAAGAACTCGGCAATGGACGTCAGGCCCAGTATGCCCAATATCCACGTGCTGACTTGCAAGCCCATCGCAGCGCCAGCCGCGCCCATCGGGATGGCGCCCACACCGCCGAGAAACGCGCCGGTCCCTGCGCCGATGGCTCCGCCGATCAATACACTGCCGGCAACGATCATCGCCATTTGAGCGACGACTTCGATCAGCTCGTTAAGAACGCTGGCGATATCGATGTCAGCGAAGCGTTGTCTCAATAAGCGAGCCGCTTCCCACTCAGCCTCAATGAAGGCAGACCTGACGCTGTTGATCCGACGGATATTGAGCGAGAGGGAGGGAGCGGGTTCGTTAAAGTGAGTGCGATACCGGGCGCCTCCCTGGTAACCCATCTCTCGAGTGATTCGGTTTTCTATCTCGTGCCACGTGGGCACCATGTGCCATAAAAACATCAATTGTCTCCCTGACAATTCGCTCCTTGGATGACTCATCAAGTTGTACTTGTGCAAAGTACCGAGGCACAGGTGGACCGCATGACCCAAAAGATCAAATCGGACGCGTCCTACACGCGTTGCGGAAACAGGGAAGTTAACTGTGTTGGGTTTTGTGCTCCCAACTGTGTGCCGGGCGCCGAAACGAGAAAAACCCCGAAGGTGAAGAACACACCAATCGGGGTTGTTAATTGCTTGATTAGTTAACAGGTCATCAAGTTACCAAGCGGTGTCTGGATGCACAAACTGGTCGACGGCGTAACCGCAGACAATGGCGCTCTTGCCTGTCTTACATGACTGAAGGATCAGTCGCACCTAAGTGGCGAATCCTCCTACAGACATGTTCTTCGTCAACAAAGTAAGTTCTCGACCCTTGAACGGAAGCGCGTTTGCTCAACACGGAGTCGAGACCTTTGCCCAGAATTCCAGCTGTAGATCGGCATCAGGTTGAAATAAAACTTGTGCACGCAAGTTGTAAGTTCATATGACCTATTCCAGCAAGCTTTCGGCGCATTACCTTGATCTTGCCAGGTCGCCAGTGTTCGCAGAGAAATTCGCAGGCGATGATGCCCGTTATTCAAGTGAATACGAGGCATTGGAAAGTGAGTTGGGTAAAGCCCAATCCATGCATGAAAGCGGTCAGATCGACTGGCTGATGATCCGCGAAACCAGCGAGAACGTGCTTCGCAGCCATTCCAAGGATTTGCGCGTTGGTGCTTGGCTGACCTGGGCGCTCTACCAGGGTGAATCCTTCCCGGGTCTGTTGGCCGGTCTCGGTTTACTGCATCACTTGTGTGAAAACCACTGGGCCGAGATTTACCCGCAAAAATCCCGCACCCGCTGCGCTGCCATCAATTGGTTGGTGCCGCGTCTTGAGCAGGTGTTGAACGAAAACATCGCGATCAAGGAGCAACTTCCGCTGTTCCGCCGTCTGGTGGAGCATCTGGAAGGCCTCGACGCTGCTTGCACCGAGCAGCTGGGCGACGAAGCCCCGTTACTGTTGCCGATCTCCCGTCGCTTGAAAAACAGGGTCCAGCGTGCCGCCGACAATCAACCGGAACCTGGTGTAGTGAGCGCCGCGATGGCCCAGGTCAAGCAGGCCGCCACACAGCTATTCACCCCCGGCGCACCGATCGATAACGAGAAAGAAGCCCACAAGGCCTTGCGTGCCCAGCAAGAAAACGCCCTCCCTTTGTGCGCCTGGTGGCTCAAGCAAAATGCCACTGACCTGCGCGCGCTGCGCCTCAATCGCACGCTGCTTTGGCTGCCCATTGAAACCTTGCCAGAGCGTAATGCCGATCAAATCACCGTTTTGCGTGGCTTGCCGGCCGACAAGCTAAAAACCTTTCAAGACCATCACGACCAAGCGAAGTACGCCGACCTGCTGGTCGGTTTGGAGGCAAGCCTGGCGAAGGCACCGTTCTGGTTCGACGGTCAGCGAATGGTTTGGGAGTGCCTCCAAGGCCTTAATGCAGAAATGGCCATGCGCGAAGTGGAAATTCATTTCGCGCTGTTGATTCAGCGCCTGCCAGCCATTATCGAATTGCGTTTCCATGACGGCGCACCGTTCGCCAATCCTGCCACCCGCGCCTGGATCAGCGCCTTCGTGATGCCGCATTTGCAAAACCCCAGCGCGCCGCGCAAGGCCGAAGTCGTCGACACCCAGCCTGCCTGGGAACTGGCGCTGGAAGACGTCTTGCCGATCCTGCACAAGGACGGCCTCAAGACGGCGGTGCAAATCCTCAAGCAGCACATGCAAAGCGCCCAAGGTGGGCGCGTTCGGTTTTTCTGGCAGTTCACCCTCGCGCAGCTGTGCTTCAAGGCCAGGAAATACGAATTGGCCAAGACCCAACTTGAAAACCTCGACCAGACATTACGCGATGCAGGCCTGCAAACCTGGGAGCCGGCACTTGCGCTGCAAGTGTTGCAGTTGCTGCACAGCTGCTGCGAGTTGTTGCCGCAGAGTCATGCGGTGCGCGAATGCAAGGAAGAGATTTATCGCAGGTTGTGCCACCTCGATCTTGAAGTGGCACTCGACTAGGCCTCCGGGCCAAAACCGCAAGGAGAATAGCCATGGCCAAAGAAGGCTCGGTAGCCCCAAAGGAACGCATCAACGTAACGTTCAAGCCCGCCATAGGGGGCGCTCAGGAAGAAATCGAATTGCCGCTCAAACTGGTGGCGATCGGTGACTACACCCAGCGTAAGGACGAGCGAAAAGTTGAAGACCGCAAACCGATAAGCATCGACAAGATGACCTTCGATGAGGTGCTCGCAAAGCAAGAGTTGCAGGTCACCTTGAGCGTGCCGAACCGGCTTCAGGACGACGGTACTGAAGAGTTGGCCGTGGGTCTGCGCATCGGCTCGATGAAAGACTTCAATCCGGCCAGCCTGGTCGAACAAGTCCCGGAACTGAAAAAACTGATGGAACTGCGTAACGCGCTGGTGGCCCTCAAAGGCCCGCTGGGTAACGCGCCTGCTTTCCGTAAAGCCATCGAAGGTGTGCTTGCCAACGACGAATCCCGCAGCCGCGTATTGGCCGAGCTGGGACTGGATGCCACAACCGAGCGAGCCTGATCTCACTGCCGCCAAGGAAGCCACATGAGTACCCATGCAGCACAACAGCAAAACACCGAGAGCCGTGAAAACAGTCTGCTCGACAGCATCATTGCCCAAACCCGCCTGACCCCGGACGATGAGGCCTATGACATTGCCAA
>NZ_RCOB01000162.1:0-4894 GCF_004307665.1 Pseudomonas sp. Sample_16 | reverse complement strand
CTGCCCGGCTCACCGGTCATTGGCTTGGCCATGAAGGTGGCGGCCACGTCGTGCTTGAGCGCGGCTTCGCGCATGGTGCGCTTGAACACCAGAATCTGGTCAGCCAGGGACAAGGCATCGCCGTGACGGAAGTTGATTTCCATCTGCGCCGTGCCGTCCTCGTGGATCAGCGTGTCGAGATCCAGCTCCTGCAATTCACACCAGTCGTAGACGTCTTCGAACAGCGGATCGAATTCGTTCGCCGCCTCGATGGAGAACGACTGGCGACCGGTTTCCGGGCGGCCGGAGCGGCCGATCGGCGGTTGCAACGGGTAGTCCGGGTCGTCGCTGCGCTTGGTCAGGTAAAACTCCATTTCTGGCGCCACGATCGGCTGCCAGCCCTTGTCGGCATAGAGTTTCAGGACTTTCTTGAGCACGTTGCGCGGCGACAGCTCGATCGGGTTGCCTTGTTTGTCGTAAGTGTCGTGGATAACGATAGCGGTCGGCTCGATGGCCCAAGGCACTACATATACCGCGCTCTGGTCGGGGCGGCAGATCATGTCGATGTCGGCCGGGTCGAGCAGCTCGTAATAGATGTCGTCTTCGACGTAATCGCCGGTCACGGTCTGCAACAGCACACTTTCTGGCAGGCGCATGCCTTTTTCGGCGATGAATTTGTTGGTCGGCGAAATCTTGCCCCGGGTGATCCCGGTCAAGTCGGCGATCATGCATTCGACTTCTGTGATCTTGTGGTCTTTCAACCAATCGGTGAGCTGGTCGAGGTTGTTACTCATAAATGCCTCTAGGCTTTGAGTTTCCTGACTCTTGGGAGTCAGGCGATAGTTGACGCATCGGCGTCGCGTTGAAATACGGGTTTGCGACAGGCTATCGTGTTCTTCGCGCTCCGCAAGGCAAATGCCAGGCGTGCAGAATCGCGAGCGGTGCCCTGCGCCATGGCTGAGCTGCTATTGTGAATCGGTTCTATATTGAATGGAGTAACCGTAATGGGGGTGCCATCAGGGCCGTCCAGAATATCGGACGGGAACAGCCGAACCGTCAGGGACGTGAGGTTCGCCGGCAGGGCCGAAGCTGCCGGGACCGCGGTGCGCACGCAAGTGTCGCCACTCATGTGATAAGCATGCAGACCGATCTGTCTTGAGCAGTCGGTGACGCCGATTATCGGCAGGCGAGACATGAAGCACCCCGGTATTATTGCTGTTATGGGTTTGATTCGAGCTTAGCCTTGTTCATTTTTTTACACAACACCCCCGTAAAAAATACAACACGGCCCGCTCAATCCCGCGGGCGCCATCGAGGCCAAGGGCATAAAAACGCCCCAAAGTGCCTCAAAAAAGCCACGCGAGCGCTTTTTTAGGGCAAAAAAGGCCTCGCTTGACTTCGGCATGCCGTTCGGGTTGACTGGAAACCGAAAAGATCAATGATTGATATTTTTAACAACAAAGGTGTTGCATCATGTCGGTACCCCCGCGTGCCGTTCAGCTTAACGAAGCGAACGCGTTCCTTAAGGAACATCCTGAGGTTCTGTACGTTGACCTTCTGATTGCGGATATGAATGGTGTGGTGCGCGGCAAGCGCATCGAACGCACCAGCCTCCACAAGGTTTACGAGAAAGGCATCAACCTGCCGGCCTCTCTATTTGCTCTGGATATCAATGGCTCTACGGTGGAAAGCACCGGCCTGGGCCTGGACATCGGTGATGCTGACCGAATCTGCTATCCAATTCCTGATACCCTGTGCAACGAGCCATGGCAGAAGCGCCCGACCGCGCAACTGTTGATGACTATGCACGAACTCGAAGGTGACCCTTTCTTCGCCGACCCGCGCGAAGTGCTGCGACAGGTGGTGACCAAGTTCGATGAGATGGGCCTGACCATCTGCGCCGCGTTCGAACTGGAGTTCTACCTGATCGACCAGGAGAACGTGAACGGTCGTCCGCAACCGCCCCGCTCGCCGATTTCCGGCAAACGCCCGCATTCGACACAGGTCTACCTGATCGACGACCTCGACGAATACGTCGACTGCCTCCAGGACATTCTGGAAGGTGCAAAAGAGCAAGGTATCCCGGCCGACGCCATCGTCAAGGAAAGTGCCCCGGCGCAGTTCGAAGTGAACCTGCACCACGTGGCCGACCCGATCAAGGCCTGCGATTACGCCGTCCTGCTCAAGCGCCTGATCAAGAACATCGCCTACGACCATGAAATGGACACCACCTTCATGGCCAAGCCTTACCCGGGCCAGGCGGGCAACGGGCTGCACGTCCACATCTCGATTCTCGACAAAGATGGCAAAAACATTTTTGCCAGTGAGGATCCCGAGCAGAACGCCGCACTGCGTCACGCGATCGGCGGTGTGCTCGAGACCCTACCGGCGCAGATGGCTTTCCTCTGCCCGAACGTCAACTCGTACCGTCGTTTCGGCGCACAGTTCTACGTGCCGAACTCACCGTGCTGGGGCCTGGACAACCGCACCGTAGCGATTCGTGTGCCGACCGGTTCATCCGATGCCGTGCGCATCGAGCACCGCGTGGCCGGTGCCGACGCCAACCCGTACCTGCTGATGGCTTCGGTCCTGGCGGGCGTGCACCACGGCCTGGTCAACAAGATCGAGCCGAACGCACCGGTGGAAGGCAACAGCTACGAGCAGAACGAGCAAAGCCTGCCGAACAACCTGCGTGATGCATTGCGCGAGCTGGACGACAGTGAAGTGATGGCCAAGTACATCGATCCGAAATACATCGATATCTTCGTCGCGTGCAAAGAGAGCGAGCTGGAGGAGTTCGAACACTCCATCTCCGACCTTGAGTACAACTGGTATTTGCATACCGTGTAAGCGCTTGCAGTACAAAAGAACGCCGCAGGCTGACAAGGCTTGCGGCGTTTTTTTATGGCCGACATTAAACCCTGTGGCGAGGGAGCTTGCTCCCGCTGGAGGCCGAAGGACTCCCTGTCATTCGCGAGACGAACCTTTCAGGCATGTCGCATTGACTGGTTTTGGGGCCGCTCCGCTGCCCAGCGGGAGCAAGCTCCCTCGCCACAAGGTCAATGCCCACTTCTGGGATATGGAACATCTGCCTGCACTGCGTACAATGCCCGCTGCCCCTCAGGAGACTTCAATGACACGCGTAGCCACCGTTCGCAAACCCCGCGCCCGCAGCCAGGCACGAATCGATTCGATCCTCGATGCCGCTCGCACCTTGCTGGCCGCCGAGGGTGTGGCCAGCCTGTCGATCTACAGCGTTGCCGAGCGGGCGGAGATCCCGCCCTCCTCCGTCTACCATTTCTTCGCCAGCGTACCGGCCTTGCTGGAAGCACTGACCGCCGACGTCCACGCCGCCTTCCGCGCCTGCCTGCAAGCACCCATCGACCACGACGCGCTGAGCGGTTGGCGTGACCTGTCGCGGCTGGTGGAACAACGCATGCTCGACATCTACGGCGAGGATGCCGCCGCCCGCCAGCTGATCCTGGCGCAACACGGCCTGACCGAAGTCACCCAGGCCGACCGCCAGCACGACATCGAACTGGGCGACCTGATGCACAAGCTCTTCAATCACCACTTCGAACTGCCGAAACTGCCGGATGATGTCGATGTGTTTGCCCTGGCCATGGAGCTGGGGGATCGAGTGTACGCGCGCTCGGTGCAACAGCACGGGCAGATCACACCGCGCATGGCCGAAGAAGGGATGCGGGTGTTTGATGCCTACCTGGGTCTTTACTTGCCACCCTACCTGCCCAAGAGAATGCAGCCTTGAAGCACATCAGATTGCATCAAGAGAGAATCGACGGCTGCAGCGCAAACAATTCCTGACTGCATGCAAAAGCTATTGAAACTAAAAATACAAAAAGGCCTGGATAAATCCGCGACAGTATAAAATCGCCAACACAGGCCTTTATTGAAACCACACCCACTGTTAGTTTCGCAACAATCCCGGCCAAGTATTATCATTAACGGGATCAGGGCCACCCACCAACCTATCTTCGTCCATATTATATTTTAGATAACGATTACCCGTCAGAAAAATATAGTAGAAATCATCAGCCAAATCGCGATCAAATTGTACTGCAGTAACAATTTCGTATCTGTAAGGACCTACCCCCGGCCAGTTAGCGTCATTGGTAGGTTTTTTTTCAATCGTTTCCTGACGAGCATCGTATCGTAGGTAATCCCCATCACTCATCAAAAACAAAAATATGTTATCTCTAAGAAACGTAGTTGGCTCTTTCCACCATACACCAGCCACAATCTTATCAAAGTATGGTAACAACAGTGACCACCGGCTATCTGCCAGCGTTTCAAATTGAACAACCCTGTCCGTCTGCTGATGGTAGGTACATACCTTTGGGGTATTACCATCCAAATAGAAGAGATGCAGATAATCGCTATATCCGCTCGTTGTTGTAAACCCAAAGCGCAAATATCTGGCATAGGGATGAAATTCCCCCCAGTTCCCTGCATTAATTGCTGTAGGGTAGCCTGGTGGAACTCTATCTTCTGCATTATTGAATCGCGAAAAAGTATTTGTATCCTTGAAGAAAAAATAGCAATGATCCTGCCCTTGCCGCCAATCCACAGCAACACAATTTTTTATGTCCGGCATGATTTCTACTCCTTGCGAATTAAGGATGAATGCAAGACCAAAGCTACACAAAAAATCATACCTTGAAACCTGTCAAAGTTGACAGTTCCGCCAAAACAATCTGCATGTTAGGATTTCGGCCAAAAGGCCAATTAGTTTTTTACTTCCTTTTTATAAATATCTACCTCGAAGGGCTTGCACCCTTCGGGGCAGTGTTTGTCCCACGCCCTTACAACTTGGCGATCGACACCTCGGTGGATTTCACAAACGCGATCACTTCACTGCCCACCGCCAATTCCAGCTCTTTCACCGAACGTGTGG
>NZ_RCOB01000078.1:0-4934 GCF_004307665.1 Pseudomonas sp. Sample_16 | reverse complement strand
GGTCGGAGCCATCGGCAGCGACTTCGTTGCCTTTCAGGCGGTCGGAGCCATCGGCGGCGACTTCGTTGCCTTTCAGGCGGTCGGAACCATCGGCGGCGACTTCGTTGCCTTTCAGGCGGTCGGAACCGTCAGCGGCGACGGTGTTGCCTTGCAGGCGGTCGGAGCCATCGGCGGCGACTTCATTACCTTTCAAACGATCCGAACCATCAGCCGCTACAGCATTGCGTTTTTCCAGCAGGCGATCAGCGCCACCTTCAGCCACACGGCTTTCGATCAGTCGATCCGAGCCGCCTTCAGCGACGACGGGTTGAACAGAGGTCGCGGCAAAAGCGTTGATTGCGAAAACCGAGAAAGCGATGCTGAGGATGGTTTGGCGTTTCATGATCGTGTGCTCCGGGGTGTTGTTGGTTGGTATGGAGCCAATGTTACGCCGCGGATTTTTTAAGAGAACTTCATTGACGTGATGGTGAACATCGACAGGATTGATCTCACGAGCGCCATTCCTGTCGTGGGATTGATGATATCGCTCAGAGGACTTTCACCGCGCGGCCGATAAATTGAATCGGCCCGGTCGGCTTGCCGATTGGCGAGCCATTGGGGTTTTCCAGAGTCAGTTCGAACAGTTGGTTCGGTTCCAGCGGCGGCAGTTTGTCCAACGGCACCGAAAGCGTTTGCCCCGGTTTTACCAAACCGAGAGACACCGGGCCTTGCCAGCCTTCGGCCTTGGTCCAGAACTCCAGTGCCTTGTCTGCCGGCACTTCCACAACACCCAACGGGATCAGCTGGATCTCCCGGGGGTTGCTGGCCTGAATCACCCAGCCCGGCGCCTTGTCTTGCGGAGCGACCAACACCACCAGATACGTCGGTTTGACCGTGGTTTGCGTCAGCAACATAGCGCCCAGCAACAAGCTCGCGGCCAACCCGGCACCGGCCAGCCCTCGCCAGAGTGGCAGGCGATTCCACCAGGTGGCCGACGGGAGCACGCGGGATGTCGATGGCGGGCGATCAAGGGCCTCCACGCTGCGTTCGATGCGCTGCCACAGTTGCGTCGATGGGGTGTGCGGCTCGGCCAGTTCGGTCAGGCCCAGCAAACGGCTCTCCCAGTTATCGACGGCGTTGCGCAGCCCGATATCGCTGTGCAGGCGTTGCTGAACCTCGGCTCGTTGCTCGGCGGAAAGTGTTCCCAGCACATACTCACTGGCCAGTTCATCGAGCGCTTGCGGGGTTTCGTCGGTCGGTTTGCTGATCATCCCAGGCACTCCCGCAACGCCGTCAGGCTCCGCTTGATCCACGCTTTGACTGTGCCCAGCGGGGTGCCGAGCTTGTGTGAAATTTGCGCGTGGGAATATCCGTCGACATAGGCATGCACAATGCAGTCGCGCCGCAGCGGTTCCAGTTGTTCCAGGCACCGGTGGATGCGTGCCGAATGCATCTGGACATCAAAGGTGTCCGTGCTGTCCAGAACGTCGACATTGCCTTGAAGCTCGCGATTGTGATCACGCAGGTAGTTGAGTGCCAGATGCCGGGTCACGCTGAACATCCAGCCTCGGGCCGAACCCCGCGCCGGGTCAAAACCCCCGGCGCCGGTCCAGATCTTCAAGAATGCATCGTGGACGATGTCCTCGGCCAGGGCCGAATCCCGTACCAGCCGCTTGGCTACCCCCAACAACCGCGGGCTCTCCTGCACATACAAATCGCGCAGGGCCTGACGCTCGCCGCGAGCGCAGGCCGCCAGGTGGTGTTCATAGTCGAAGACGGTTTCGGGCAAGGACACTGTTCTCGGCCGGTGGTGGTTGAGATGTCGAATGCAATCTAGCAAACAAACGGCATTCCTGTAGCCGCAAGTTTGTCCCCGCAGGCGACTAAGTCAGCTCCCGGGCCTCAACTGGCCGCCCAGAAAATGTAATCCGCCTGATACTGCACCACTTCCTGCTTGCCCTTGTTGGCCGTCGTGCATTCGCTACTTGGCGCGACACCGCCCTTGAGGGCGACGCGCTGGATGTAGCTGACGCCGCTCATGGCGCCTTTGCCTTCGGCCGGGTTGGCCTTGACCAGTTGGTAAGGCAGGTTCCCCGGGCTCGACGGTGCCACGGCGAGTTGCGTGCCGGTGATTTTCGACCCGTCGTTGGCTTGCCATGTGGCCGGCGGTCCGAAATAAGTTCCGATCTGTTTGCCGCTGCGATCATTGAGCACGGCTTTGGGGCCGACGAAGGTCCATTCGGTCTGGCCGGCCGCATTGGCTTTGTCCCGGCATTCGTAGGTGATTTCGCCGACCCCGGTGGTTTCCAGGGCGACCTTGTGCCCGTCGGGCACCTTGATGTTGTCTGGCAGACCGGTCTGGGCGTAGGTCGCAGGAACGGTGGCGAACAAACCGACAAGGCAAATCAGTTGTTTGGCGTTCATCAAAAGCTCTCCGAAAGTGGGTAGTGCACTCGGCAGCAACAGGAGCTGCTACAGGTACTACCCTTGGCAAGGCATTCTGGATGCAGCGCCTCGAAGAAATTTTTCATCGCGACAAGAGTCAGCTGCTTGAGAGCATCCCAAGGAGGTGTGTATGTATCAACTCTACGGTCATCAGAATTCGGGCGCGGCGGCGGTCGAGGCCGCGCTGGAGCTGTGTGAGATTCCTTACCGCTTCATCGATGTCGAAGCCTCCCCGGAGGCCGCGCTGGCATTGGAGAAGCTCAACCCGCTCAAGCAGATTCCGACACTGCAACTGCCTGACGGCAGCATCCTGACCGAGAGTGCGGCGATCCTGATCCATCTCGCACTGACGTTTCCAGCGGCAAAGCTGTTGCCCGATCACCCAGCCGACCGTGATCAGGCCATTCGCGGGCTGGTGTATATCGTCAGCAATTGTTACGCGGCAATCGGCATCATCGACTACCCGGAACGCTGGCTGGCCGAGGCTGATGAATCGTCGCGACAAAACCTGATGGCCGGTACCCGCGCGAGGCTGCACTGGAGTTGGGAAGTGTTTGCCGATCAGTTTTCAGGGGAGCTGTATCTGGGTGAAGAACCGCCTGGCGCGCTTGACGTGCTGGCGGCGGTGATCACGCGATGGGGAGGAAGCCGCGAGCATTTGCGCCAGGCCCGGCCAGGATTTTTTGCCTGGCTGGAGCGGATTGACCGACATCCAACATTGGCGCCGGTGTTTGCCCGGCATTGGCCGGGCTGAAGCGCACCGACCACCTGTGGGAGCTGGCCTGCCAGCGATGGCGACCGGGCATTTGGCCTCGATATTGGCTGCCATGGCCTCATCGCGAGCAGGCTCGCGCCCACAGGTGGGGACTGCGGTGACCTGGGTTTATTCGCCGCGGATGTACTGCTCCAGTTGCCGAATCAATTCAGCCTGTTCAGCGATGGCTTCCTTGACCAGGTCGCCGATCGACAGCAAGCCGATCAGCCGGCCGTTTTCCACCACCGGCAAGTGACGCAGGCGTTTGTCGGACATGATGCCCAGGCAGGTATCGACTGTTTGGTGAGTGTCCACGGTGATCACCGGCGACACCATGATGTCGCGCACCGGCGTACCCACCGAAGAACGGCCATGCAGCACCAGTTTGCGCGCGTAATCCCGTTCGCTGATGATGCCCAGCACTTCATCGTTCTCCACCACCAGCAAGGCGCCGACATTCTTCTCGGCCATCTTCATCAGCGCTTCCAGCACCATGTGATCGGGTTTGATCTGGTGCACTTCCTGGTTTTTCTGATCTTTCAACTTGAGCAGTTGCGCGACGGTTTTCATGGCGGTTTCCCGGGTGTTGTCGTTGTCCTTGAAGAATCGTAGACACCGGCCCTGAGAGCAAGGGCGAAAGCGGCAGATAACGCTCAAAAAACGTCATTTGGCGGTTTTTTACAGCAACCGGCCGCCGAATCGACGCGTAGAATTGACACCCTGAATCCATTTCGAGGTTTGCAGTGGCCGATTTACCCCAGGGCTTTGTCCTGACCCGGCATTGGCGCGATACCCCGGCGGGTACGGAGGTCGAGTTCTGGCTGGCGACCGATAGCGGTCCCCGGCGCATCCGCCTGCCTTATCAGCCATCGGTGGCATTCCTGCCGGTCAGTCAGCGCGAGCAGGCCGAGGCGTTGCTGCAAGACGAAAAAAACGTCGAACTCAAGCCTTTGTCCTTGCTGGATTTCGAACACCGCCCGGTGCTCGGCTTGTATTGCCGCCAGCACGGGCAGTTGATGCGCCTGGAAACGGCACTGCGGCGAATGGGCGTTGAAGTGTACGAAGCCGACGTGCGCCCGCCGGAACGCTACATGATGGAACGGTTCATCACCGCGCCAGTGCGTTTTGGCGGTACGCCGGGCGCTGATGACCTGCTGCGCGATGCGCAGATGAAGCCCGATCCCGACTATCGACCACACTTGAAACTGGTGTCGCTGGACATCGAGACCACGGCTCAGGGCGACTTGTACTCCATCGCCCTGGAAGGCTGCGGCGAGCGTCAGGTGTACATGTTGGGGCCGCCCAATGGCGATGACAGTGAAGTGGATTTCCAGCTTGAGTACTGCGAATCGCGCACCCTGCTGCTGAAGAAGCTCAACGAGTGGTTCGCCCGACATGACCCCGATGCAATCATCGGCTGGAACGTGGTGCAGTTCGACCTTCGGGTGCTTCACCAGCACGCCCGGCGCCTGGCCGTGCCGCTGAAGCTGGGGCGTGGCGGCGAGGAAATGCAATGGCGCGAACACGGCAACGGCAATCATTACTTCGCATCCGCTGCCGGGCGACTGATCATCGACGGCATCGAAGCCCTGCGTTCGGCGACCTGGAGCTTCCCCTCGTTCAGCCTGGAAAACGTCGCGCAAACCCTGTTGGGCGAAGGCAAGGCCATCGACAACCCCTACCAGCGCATGGACGAAATCAACCGCATGTTCGCCGAGGACAAACCGGCGCTGGCCAAGTACAACCTCAAGGACTG
>NZ_RCOB01000125.1:0-5218 GCF_004307665.1 Pseudomonas sp. Sample_16 | reverse complement strand
GCCTGGAACTGGCAGAAGAACAGCCAGTTCGGGTCGACACCGATCACGCTGTCCGCACCGGCGCCGAGCATGCGCCACATGTAATAGCCGTTGCCGCAACCGACATCGAGAATGCGTTTGCCCTTGAGGTCCAGGTGCGGGGCCACCCGCGACCATTTCCAGTCCGAACGCCACTCGGTATCGACATGCACACCGAACAAGTCGAATGGCCCCTTGCGCCACGGCGACAAACCCATCAGCGCAGTGCGCATCTGTGCGCGGGTTGCGTCGTCGCAATCGGTGTCCAGTTTCAAACCGTTGAGCAAATCGACGACCTTGGGCTGGATCTTCGGCAAGGCGTCCAGCGCGCTTTGCCAGCGCTCCAGATCGCCATGTCCTTTTTCCATTTTCTTGTCGAGTTGCGCCTGCAAGGTGTTGGCCCAATCGGCCAGCGGCGTGCCGGCCAGACGGCGGGCGAGCGGGGACAGATCAATCATGGCAAGGCAATCAACGAGGCAAAGTTAAGACACTGGAACCACGGCACGACTTTCGAGAACCCGGCCGCCAGCAGGCGTTCGCGGTGTTCTTCGAGGCTGTCGGGCTTCATGACGTTTTCGATGGCGCTGCGCTTCTGGGCGATTTCCAGTTCGCTGTAGCCGTTGGCGCGTTTGAAGGCGATGTGCAGGTCGGTGAGCAGCGCGTGCTCCTGCTCATCCTCGAAGCGCAGTTTTTCCGAGAGGATCAATGCCCCACCGGGCAGCAGCGAGTGGCGGATGCGACTGAGCAATGCGCTACGCTGGTCCGGGGCGATGAATTGCAGGGTGAAGTTCAGTGCAACCACCGAGGCAGGCTGGAAGTCGAGGGCGAGGATGTCGCCGTCGATCACCTCGACCGGCAGCAACTCCTGGAACATCGAATCCTGGCCGTTGAGGTACTCGCGGCAGCGCTCGACCATCGCCGCGGAGTTATCCACAGCGATCACCCGGCAACCCTCGGTGCGCACATGCCGGCGCAGCGCCTGGGTCACTGCGCCGAGCGACGAGCCGAGGTCATACAGCACGCTATTGGGCTGAGCGAACTGCGCGGCGAGCACGCCGAGGTTTTCGACGATGGTCGGATAACCCGGCACCGAGCGCTTGATCATGTCCGGGAACACCCGCACCACGTCTTCATTGAAGGCGAAGTCAGGCACCTGGGCCAAAGGCTGGGCGAATAGGCGATCGGGTTCTTTGCTCACGGCGGTTCCAGCGGCGTAGGTGGAAAAGGCCGGCATTTTAGCCAAGTTGGCGCGGGGATGCGCGGGTTGTCTGATAAACCGCTGGAGTTCACTCCGGTCAACGGAAAGGAAACACCATTGTGGCGAGGGAGCTTGCTCCCGCTCGGCTGCGCAGCAGTCGCAAACCCGGCTAGGTGGGGTGAATCTGTTGACGCGCGGTTGAATGGTTTCGGGGCCGCTTCGCAGCCCAGCGGGAGCAAGCTCCCTCGCCACAATGGTTAGCGTGATCTTTGGGGGAACGCCGAGGCAGTGATCCCCCATTGCCCCAGCCAGTAGCTGAGGATAATCACATAAGGGGCAGCATCAAATGGCATCACAAACCGGCTGATGCCAATCACGCTGTCGGAGAACACGAACGCCACCGCGCCCGCTGCCGCCAGCAGCGCAGAGCGTTTGGGCACGTCGGTCCCGAGTCGGGCCAGGGCGCGCCAGAGCATGGCGCTGATGGCTGTGCCATAGACAATCACGGGCACCAGCAATGGGCCGAGGCCGTTGGAAATCAGAATCCCCAGCAGGACGACGCCGACACCGAGGGCCAGCACCAGCGGCAGCACGGCCAAGCGTCGGCAATCGCTCAGATACGCCTTGAGATAGGCCAGGTGCGCAACCAGAAACGCACCCAGTCCAAACACGAACAAATCCCCCGGCCACGCCAACAACACATCGCCCAGCAGGGAAAAAATCAGACCGAGGCTGATCCAGCGGCGGTACTCACCGGGCGGCGCATCGTGCAGCCAACCGAGCAGAGCCAATACGGGCAACGGCTTGACCAGCAGGCAGAGCATCGCAGCATGCACGCTCAAGCCATACAGGAACGTCAGCGCGCCCATCAGTGCCAGAATCAGCCAGCCCACGATCAGTTGACCGAGACAGTGCAGTCGAAGGAATCAACCGGCAGCACTTCCGGCGCCCATGGTTGTTGTGAGGTCAGGCGCAAACGCCCGGTGCCAGCGGCGAAGGCTTGAAAACGCCAGGTCGATACGCCTGCAGCGCCCACCACACCGGCATCTTCGGGGTTTCGATAAACCTCTGGCCCCAGCGGGCGCAACACGCCCCCGGCCGAATCCTGGATCGCCCAGCGGTAGCCGGTGGTGGGATTGCTCGGCAAGGTCAGGATCAGGTTTTGCCCAGCAGTGAGTTTCACCGGGCATTCGCTTTGTTTCTCCACCGTCACGTTATGTTTCGGTTGCGTGGCGCAAGCGGCCAGCAAGGCGAGTACGAGAGGGACAAACAGACGAATGGGGGACATAGGGTCAGTAGCTCCGGCGTTCACGACGAACGGCGAGCATAACCGAGATGAGACAAAGTGTGACCAGAGCCTTGGAGAAGAATGTTGGCAAATCAGGCTCTGGTTTGGAGGGAATGGTGAGGCTGATTAAGGATGTAAGCCCGTAATGTCGAGCTCACCTTCGATTTCGAGCTTATCGTGACCATAGAATTTCAGGTTAAATGTTAGTTGATACCTTTTAGTCGAATTATTTAAGTTGGCCGTGAAAGTTCCTTCGTATGCAGATTGCATAGAGCTTCCGCTGTGATACTCAACGGAGCGCAAATACCCTCCCCGCACAAAGTTCTGTTGTCCGCTTGGCGTGGCTTCATCGATATCCAACAGGAAAAACCTTGGATCTGGAAGGGCGAAGTTGATGTGCGCCTCAATTTCAATCCATTTGTCATAGCGGCTTGCGAAAACGACCTCGGAACTGAAGAATTCCTCATTGTTTCTCTTAGCCTTGAGGTAACCGGTAGCTTCTGATCGAGTAGCCTGTTTCAGGTTGGTCATGGAGTGTGCCTGTCAGTAACTAGGAATGATTTGAATTGAAAAGTTAGCATCACGCCTTTTGAGAGGATACTGTCAAATATGCTAGTTTTTTAGATTTAAATTGCGGTGCTAGTTGATCTTTTTATACTTAATAGTTCAATTCGCAAGGTGTTGATCAAATGCACAAAAAAAGACCAGGCAATAGCCTGGCCTTTTTGGTATTGGGTTGCCGGCTTAGAACAATACCTTAGCCACATCCGCAAACCGCTTGGCAAAGTGCACGGTAATGCCTTCTTTGAGATATTCCGGCAGCTCTTCGAAATTACCGCGATTGGCCTCGGGCAGAATCAGCTCGAAGATTTTCTGCCGCCGCGCCGCAATGACCTTTTCGCGCACCCCGCCAATCGGCAGCACATGCCCGGTCAAGGTGAGCTCGCCGGTCATGGCCACGCCTTTTTTCGGTGGCTGGTTGCGTGCCAGCGACAACAGCGCACTGGCCATGGTCACACCGGCGCTCGGGCCGTCTTTCGGTGTTGCACCTTCCGGCACGTGCAGGTGCACAAAGGCTTCATCGAAGAATTTCGGGTCGCCGCCAAACGACTTCAGATTGGAGCTGACGTAGCTGTAGGCGATCTCCGCGGACTCCTTCATCACATCGCCCAATTGCCCGGTGAGCTTGAAGCCGCGGTTAAGGGTATGGATGCGGGTGGCTTCGATCGGCAAGGTCGCGCCGCCCATGCTGGTCCAGGCCAGTCCGGTGATCACGCCCGTTCCCGACAACACTTGTTCATTGCGGAACACCGGTTTGCCAAGGGACGGTTCGAGGTCTTTCGGGCCGAGCTTGATCACCGCTTTGGGATCGTCGAGCAGCTTCATCACCGCTTTGCGAACCAGCTTGCCGAGGTTTTTCTCCAGCTGACGCACCCCGGCTTCACGGGCATAACCGTCGATCAAGGCTTTGAGCGCATTGTCGCTGATGCTCAGGCTGCCTTTGGATACGCCAGCCTTCTCCAGCTGTTTCGGCCACAGGTGACGCTTGGCGATGGCGACTTTTTCTTCGGTGATGTAGCCCGACAGGCGAATCACTTCCATCCGGTCGAGCAACGGGCCGGGGATCGAATCCAGGGTGTTGGCAGTGCAGATGAACAGCACTTTCGACAGGTCCATGCGCAGATCGAGGTAGTGATCGAGGAATTCGACGTTCTGCTCAGGGTCGAGGGTTTCCAGCAACGCCGAGGCCGGGTCGCCCTGGTAGCTTTGGCCCATCTTGTCGATCTCGTCGAGCATGATCACCGGGTTCATCACTTCGACGTCTTTGAGCGCCTGCACCAGTTTG
Organism: Pseudomonas sp. Sample_16; assembly: GCF_004307665.1. NCBI lineage: Bacteria > Pseudomonadati > Pseudomonadota > Gammaproteobacteria > Pseudomonadales > Pseudomonadaceae > Pseudomonas > Pseudomonas sp. Sample_16. The sequence goes on along the minus strand of NZ_RCOB01000125.1, from coordinate 868 downwards.
CCCGGCTGTGCGCCGATGTAGGTGCGGCGGTGGCCCTTGATCTCGGCCTCGTCACGCATGCCGCCGAGGCTGAAGCGGTAGAACGGGCGCCCGAGGGATTCGGCGATGGATCTGCCGACACTGGTTTTACCCACGCCCGGTGGCCCCACCAGCAACACGATGGAGCCGCTGATCTCGCCTTTATAAGCGCCGACTGCGAGGAACTCGAGGATGCGGTCCTTGATGTCGTCGAGACCGGCATGATGGTTGTCCAGCACCTTGCGCGCATGCTTGAGGTCGAGTTTGTCCTCGCCGTACACGCCCCATGGCACCGACGTCGCCCAGTCGATGTAGTTGCGCGTTACTGCGTACTCCGGCGAACCGGTCTCGAGGATCGACAGTTTGTTCATTTCCTCTTCAAGGCGTTTCTGCACCTGCGCTGGCAGCACTTTGCCGACCAACCGCTGTTCGAACTGCTCGAGGTCGGCGCTGCGGTCGTCCTTGGTAAGACCCAGCTCCTGCTGGATGACCTTCAGTTGTTCCTTGAGGAAAAACTCGCGCTGGTGCTCGCCGATCTTGCGGTTTACTTCAGCGGAGATTTCTTTTTGCAAACGCGCGACTTCGACTTCCTTGCGCAACATCGGCAGGACTTTTTCCATGCGCTTGAGCATGGGCACGCAGTCGAGCACTTCCTGCAGCTCGCTGCCGGTGGCCGAGGTGAGCGCAGCGGCGAAGTCGGTCAGCGGTGACGGGTCGTTGGGGCTGAAACGGTTGAGATAGTTCTTCAGCTCTTCGCTGTACAGCGGATTGAGCGGCAGCAGTTCCTTGATCGCATTGATCAGCGCCATGCCGTAGGCCTTGACCTCGTCGGTCGGCTCGGTGGGCTGGT
>NZ_RCOB01000005.1:0-5235 GCF_004307665.1 Pseudomonas sp. Sample_16 | reverse complement strand
CAACGGACGCTCCGCGTTCGGCTTTGGACGGGACGCGGAGCGTCCCTGGCTGCATTCCCACGCAGAGCATGGGAACGATCGGTGATGAGGTTTAGAGCAGGCTGATCGGATAGCTGACGATCAGGCGGTTTTCATCGAACTCGTTGTTGCTGTAATCCCGGCGCATGGTCGAGTTGCGCCATTTCAGGTTCAGGTCTTTCAGTGCGCCGCTTTGCACGGTGTAGCCCAGTTCACTTTCACGACCCCATTCCTTGCCATCGGTGACCGTGCCGGTGTGCACGTTGTCGCCGCTGATGTAGCGGTTCATCAACGTCAAGCCCGGGACGCCGAGAGCAACGAAGTTGTAATCGTGGCGCACCTGCCAGGATCTTTCCCGAGCATTGTCATAGCTGGAGTTGTAGCTGTCGTTGGCCAGGGTCCCGCCGCTGGTGCCGTTGACTCGCATCCAGGGACTGTCACCCGTGAGTTTTTGCAGGCCGACGTAGAAGGTGTGGCCGCCGTACTTGGCTGAGAGCAGGCCGTACATTGTTTTGTTGTCCAGCTCGCCGGCCCGTGCACTGCCATCGTCCTTGCCATGGAAGAACCCGAGGTTGGCGCCCAGCGTCCAATCACCCAACGGTTGGCTGTGGGTCAGGTTGATGAACTGCTGGCTGTAGATATCCTTGAGTTCGGCGTTCCACAGACCGATCTGCGTGCGTTTTTCATTGAACAGGTATTCGCCACCCTGGAAGTTGAAGCGGTCGGAGGTGAACGCCGCTTTGCCGGTCATCGACATGTCGTCCATGCTGCTGTCATCGCGGGGGCTGTTCTGGCGGAACTGGCCGCCGTAGAGTGTCAGGCCATTGATCTCCTTCGACGTGATCTGACCGCCACGGAAGGTTTGCGGCAGCGAACGCCCATCGTCCGAACGCAGGATCGGCAATACCGGCATCCATTCGCCTACCTTGACTTCGGTCTGCGACAGCTTGGCCTTGAATGCGACGTTGGTGCGGCCGAAGTTGTCCGCCGGGCGACCGTCGCTGTCCAGCGGCAGCAGTTGCGTACCGCCAGTGCCTTTGCCGCCATCGAGCTTCACCGAGTACAACCCCAGCACATCCATGCCAAACCCGACGGTGCCTTGGGTGAACCCGGACTTGGCGTCGAGAATGAAACTTTGCGTCCATTCTTCAGCCTTGCCTTGAGCCTTGGTCGGGTTGGTGAAGTTACGGTTGATGTAGAAGTTGCGCAGGTTCAGGTTGACCTTGGCGCCTTCGACAAACCCCGCTTCTTCGGCGCAGGCGGGCAGGGCGGCACTGGCGAGGGCGGCGGCGATCAGGCTGGGAACGAAGTACTGCGCGGTGGAAGAGGTCATGGGCTGGGGCTCTCTAATTTTTGTAGACAAAGCGGGTGTGATGCCGCAACCAGGGGTTGCAGACGAATAGTGCAAATCAGGGGCGAACGAACCGGGATCAGCCGGACGGGACAGGGCGCGGGGGCATGGCATCGAACCTGTTGTTATTGGTTTTGTGGCTCGGATGGTGCGGGGAATGTACTGGGTGGTTCAATCTTGGAAAGCAGGTTCTGGGCGATAATCGAACATAAGATTAACAGTCGTTTTTGTATTTTTTTTGCAGTCCTTATCGCTGGCAAGCCAGCTCCCACAAGGTCATGGTCGCCCACAAAAATTGTGCACGGGACGCACAAGGTGGAAGCCGGCTTGCCAGCGATGAAGTCAGCACAACCTTTCCCGCTGCCAACAAAAAGCCCACCAATCGGTGGGCTTGGTGTTTTCACAGCGCTATCAGAACAACTTCAACTTCGGCGCTTCTTCTTTCAACGGCTCGTTCTTCGCCGTCTGTTCGTTCCAGCCACCGCCCAGGGCCTTGTACAGGTTGACCTGGCTGATCAGCTGCGCCAGCCGATCGGTAATCAGTGACTGTTCAGAGTTGAACAGCTGACGCTGAGCATCGAGGAACGTCAGGTTGCTGTCGACGCCGATGCGATAACGCCGCTCGGCCAGACGGTAGTAGTCCTGGTTGGCACTGACCAGATTACGCTGCGCCTGTACCTGGTCGGTGTAGGTGCCGCGTGCGGCCAAACCGTCGGCGACTTCCTGGAAGGCCGTTTGAATGGACTTCTCGTAGTTCGCCACGCCGATGTCTTTCTGGATTTTCGAGTAGTCCAGACTGGCACGCAGGCTGCCGGCATTGAAGATCGGCAGATTGATCTGCGGCTGGAACAGCCAGGTGCCCGAGCCGCCCTTGAACAGACCGGACAGGTCCGGGCTCAGGGTCCCGGCGTTGGCGGTCAGGCTGATGCTCGGAAAGAACGCTGCGCGTGCGGCGCCAATGTTGGCGTTGGCCGCTTTCAGGTTGTATTCGGCCTGGAGGATGTCCGGACGACGTTGCAGCAGGTCCGACGGCAGGCCGGCCGGTACTTCGGCCAACAGGTCCTCATTCAACGGTTTGGCCGCTGGCAGGTTGGCTGGAATGCCGGTGCCGAGCAGCAGTACCAGGCTGTTTTCATCCTGGGCGACCTGGCGCGTGTAACGGGCCAATTGCGCACGGGCGTTCTCCACCGAAGTCCGCGACTGCGCCAGGTCCAGCGCCGAAGCGACCCCCACTTCATTGCTGCGCGCGGTGAGTTTGTAGCTCTCCTCGAACGCGGCGAGGGTGTCCTGGGTGACTTTGAGCAGTTCCTTGTCGGCCTGCCAGGTCAGATAGGCATTGGCCACGCTGGCCACCAGGCTGATCTGTGTACTGCGACGGCCTTCTTCAGTTGCGAAGTAACGCTGCAGCGCTTCTTCGTTCAGGCTGCGAATACGGCCAAACAGGTCGAGTTCATAGGCGCTGATGCCGACGGTGGCCGAGTAGGAACTGCTGATGCCCGCTTCACCGGTCTGCGATGCATCGGCCGGAAGCCGCTGACGGTTGCCGGTGCCATTGGCCGACACAGCCGGGAACAGGTCGGCGCGGGAGATGCGGTATTGAGCCGCAAACGCGTCGATGTTCAGCGCCGCGACACGCAGGTCACGGTTGTTTTCCAGAGAAACCTGAATCAATTGCTGCAATGCCGGGTCACGGAAAAACTGCTTCCAGCCCTGCTCGGCAGCGGCCTGTGCCGGTGCCTGGGCCGGCGAATACGCCGGCCCTTGAGGGTATTGGCCCGCCACCGGAGCATCCGGTTGCTGATAATCAGGTATCAGCGAGCAGCCACCGAGCACGAAGGCGGCGACTGCCAGGGAGAGTAGCGACTTGCTCATTAGCCAGCCTCTTTAGGAGTTTCAGGTGCGTCTTGCTCGTCGACGTTTTTACGCTGACCCATAGCCGACACAGTGACGAAGAACAGTGGGACCCAGAAGATCGCCAGTACGGTTGCGGTGATCATACCGCCAATCACCCCGGTACCGATGGCATGCTGGCTACCCGAGCCTGCGCCCGTGGAGATCGCCAGGGGGACTACACCAAGAACGAAGGCGAGCGAGGTCATGATGATCGGTCGCAGACGCATCCGGCAGGCTTCGATAGCCGCCTCGCGCAGGCTGCGTCCCTGTTCGTGCAGTTCCTTGGCGAATTCGACGATCAGAATGGCGTTTTTCGCCGCCAGACCGATGGTCGTCAACAAGCCCACCTGGAAGTACACGTCGTTGGACAAGCCGCGCAGGCTGGTGGCCATCAGCGCACCGATGATCCCCAGCGGCACCACCAGCATCACCGCGATCGGAATCGACCAGCTTTCATACAACGCCGCCAGACACAGGAACACCATCAGCAGCGACAGGGCGTACAGCGCTGGCGCTTGCGAGCCGGACAAACGTTCCTCGTACGACAGGCCGGTCCAGGAAATACCGACACCGGCCGGCAGTTTCTTGGCGATGGCTTCGACTTCGGCCATGGCTTCACCGGTGGAGTAACCCGGAGCCGGGGCACCGAGGATTTCCATCGCTTCCACACCGTTGTAACGGGCCAGTTTCGGCGAACCGTAGATCCATTCGCCCTTGGCGAACGCCGAGAACGGAACCATGGTGCCTACGCTGTTGCGTACGTACCACTTCTTCAGGTCTTCGGGGCTCATGCGCGCGCCCGGCTGGCCTTGCACGTAAACCTTCTTCACTCGACCGCGGTCGATGAAGTCGTTGACGTAGCTACTACCCAGGGCGATCGACAGCGTGTTGTTGATGTCCGCGATGGTAATGCCCAGGGCACTGGCCTTCTCGTCATCGATTTCCAGCTGGTATTGCGGCTCATCGTTCAGGCCGTTCGGACGGACCTGAGTCAGAATCTTGCTTTGCGCCGCCATACCGAGGAACTGGTTGCGCGCTTCCATCAATTTTTCGTGACCGATACCGGCGCGGTCCTGCAGGAACACGTCGAAACCGGTGGCGTTACCCAATTCAAGTACCGCTGGCGGGGCGAAGGCAAACACCATCGCGTCACGGAAGGTGAAGAAGTGCTGTTGGGCACGGGCCGCCACCTTGAACACGCTGTTGTCGGCGTTACGCTCGTCCCAAGGGCGGAGCATGATGAACGCCATACCGGAGCTTTGGCCACGGCCGGCGAAGTTGAAGCCGGTCACGGTAAACACCGAGTTCACCGCATCGCCTTCACCGCCGTCCTTGCTCGGGCGCAGCAGGAATTCGCGCATTTGGTCCACGACCACTTGGGTACGCTGGGAGGTCGAACCGGCCGGTGTCTGTACCTGGGCGAACAATACGCCTTGGTCTTCTTCAGGCAGAAATGCCGTTGGAATGCGGGTGAACAGCCAGATCATGCCGACGACGATGATCAGGTACGCCAGCAGATACGGCGCCTTGTGCGTAAGCATGTTGCCCACGCCGCGCTCGTAGCTTTTGACGCCACGGTCGAAGTTGCGGTTGAACCAGCCGAAGAAGCCGCGTTTGGGCGTGTGATGCTCGCCTTTGCGAATCGGCTTGAGCATGGTGGCGCAGAGCGCCGGAGTGAAAATCAGTGCAACCAGTACCGACAGGGCCATGGCCGAGACGATGGTGATCGAGAACTGCTTGTAGATCACACCGGTGGAACCGCTGAAGAACGCCATCGGCAGCAGTACCGCCGACAGTACCAGGGCGATACCCACCAGGGCGCCCTGGATCTGCCCCATGGATTTCTTGGTGGCTTCCTTGGGCGACAGGCCTTCTTCGCTCATTACCCGTTCGACGTTTTCCACCACGACGATGGCATCGTCCACCAGCAAGCCGATGGCCAGCACCATACCGAACATGGTCAGGGTGTTGAT
>NZ_RCOB01000038.1:0-5598 GCF_004307665.1 Pseudomonas sp. Sample_16 | reverse complement strand
ACGGGTCCAGGACCCGGTGGCTGACAGCGGCTTGCCGCCGCTTTATCCCAAATAATCAAAAAGCCGTGGTCACACCTCACATGGCCACGGCTTCTGTATGGAATTTGTCATGCGCTTGTTTCACACCTCCGACTGGCACCTCGGGCAGAACCTGCACGGCCAGGATCGCGATTTCGAGCACGGTTGTTTTCTCGACTGGCTGCTGCGCCAGCTCAAACTGCAGCAACCGGATGTGCTGCTGATCGCCGGCGATATCTTCGATACGGTCAACCCACCGGTCAAAGCCCAGGAACGTCTTTACGACTTCATCGTCAGCGCCCACGAGCAGCAACCGTTGCTGACCATCGTGATGATTGCTGGCAACCACGATTCCGGTTCACGGATCGAATTGCCCGCGCCGTTGATGCGCCGCTTGCGCACTCATGCGTTGGGCCGCGTGTTGTGGCTGGACGACGGGCAACTCGACGCCGAACGTTTGCTGTTACCGCTGCCGAACGCAAAAGGTAAAACCGTCGCCTGGTGCCTGGCGCTACCGTTCTTGCGGCCTGCCGAAGTCACCGGCCCGCACTTGGGCGACAATTATCTGCGCGGCATCGGACAGGTTCATGAATGGCTGATCGAGGCAGCCAACGCCAAACGCAAGAAGGGCCAGGCGCTGATCGCCATCAGCCATGCGCACATGGCCGGTGGTTCGGTCTCGGAAGACTCCGAGCGCAGCCTGATCATCGGCAATGCCGAAGCCCTGCCCGCCAGCCTGTTTGGGCCGAGTATCAGCTACGTTGCCTTGGGCCACCTGCACAAACCGCAGAAGGTCAACGGTGAAGAACGTATTCGCTACAGCGGCTCGCCAATCCCGCTGTCGTTCTCCGAGATCGGCTATCAACACCAGATTCTCGACATCACGCTCGATGGCGAAACCCTGGTCAGCGTTGAACCGAGACTGATCCCCCGTGCGGTCAATCTGCAACGCATTGGCCCGGCGCCTCTGGCAGAAATCCTCCTGCAACTGGCCGATCAGCCCAATATCGATCTGCTGGCCGACTACCAACGACAACCCTGGCTTGAAGTGCGGGTTCGTCTTGACGAGCCGCAGCCAGACCTGCGCAACCAAATCGAAACCGCGCTGCAAGGCAAAGCCGTGCGTCTGGTGCGAATCGCCGCCGAATACGCGGGTAACGGCAACCGCGAAGGCGCCGACGAGGGCGACGCCTTGATCGAGCTCGACCAGCTCACACCTCAGGAACTGTTCCGCCGTGCCTGGCAGGACAGCTACGGCAGTGAGGTTGACGAACAAACGCTCAAAGACTTTGCCGAGCTATTGCAAGACGTACAGCTGGAGAGCGAACAACCATGAAGATCCTCGCGATCCGCCTGAAAAACCTTGCCTCCCTGGCCGGCCCGTTTGAAATCGATTTCACCGCCGAACCGTTGGCCAGCGCCGGTTTGTTCGCGATTACCGGACCGACCGGCGCCGGTAAAAGCACCTTGCTTGACGCCCTGTGCCTGGCCCTGTTCGGTGCCGTACCGCGCCTGAACAACACCGGACGCGACGCCAAGGTGCCCGATGCCGATGGCGAAATCGGCACCGGTGACCCGCGCACCTTGCTGCGCCGTGGTACTGGCGAAGGCTATGCCGAAGTGGATTTCGTCGGGGTCGATGGTCGTCGCTACCGCGCACGCTGGGAGGCCAACCGCGCCCGGGAAAAGGCCGGTGGCAAGTTGCAAGCCAGCCGCCAGAGCCTGCGCGATATCGATCAGGATCAATTGCTGGCCAGCCAGAAAGGCGAATACAAAAGCCAGCTCGAAGCCGCCCTGGGCCTGAATTTCGAACAGTTCACCCGCGCCGTGCTGCTGGCGCAGAGCGAGTTCAGTGCCTTTCTCAAGGCCGATGACAACGACCGCAGCGAACTGCTGGAAAAGCTCACTGACACTGCGCTCTACACCCGCCTCGGTCGCCGCGCCTTCGACAAGGCCAAGGAAGCCCGCGAAGCCTACAAGCTGTTGCAGGATCAGGCCAGCGGTGTCACGCCGCTGTCTCCTGAAGACCGGGCCGAACTGGATTCGCGCTTCAACGCCGCCCAGCAACAATTGAAGCTGCAACAGGCACAGCTCAAACAACTGGAACAACAGCATGGCTGGCTCAAGGATTTGCGTCAGTTGCAAGATGCGCAGCAAGCCGCCGCCGAGCAACTGCACAGTGCGCAGCAAACGTGGGAAGCTCTGGCCGGCGAGCGCCTGAAACTCACGCGCCTTGAACAACTCGCCCCGCAACGTCACCAGTTCGCCCGCAAGACTGGACTCGATGCGCAACTGACGCCGCTGGCCGAACAAATTGCCGAGCACACTCGCCAGCACGGCGAGCTCACCCAGCGGCAGACGCAACTGGAGCAGGCGCTCGAGTCGGCAAAAATTGCCCTGAGCCAAGCGCAGCAGCGACACAGCGAAAGCGCCCCGCTGTTGCGTCAGGCCTTTGAAGAGCAAAGCACCCTCGCCCGCCTCGCCAGGGACACCGCCCTCAGCGCCGAAACCCGACAAGCTGCCGAGCAGGCCTGCACCGAAGGCCAGAGCGCGATTCAGGCGTTGCAGGAAAAACAGGTTCAGGTCGCCGAGCGCCTGCAAAAGATTGCCGCCGAGCTGGAACAAAGCGCCTCTCTGGCGCCGCTGAGCGATGCGTGGAATGCCTATCGCGACCGCTTGCAACAACTGATGTTGATCGGCAATCGCCTGAACAAGGGCCAGGGCGAACTGGCCAGCCTCGAACGGAGCGCCGCGCACAGCGCCCAAGCGCTGGCCGAGCAAAAGCAACAGTTGGAAGTGTTGTTCAAAGAGGCCGGCGCCGAGCCCGAAGCCGTCGCCGAGCAAATCGGTATCCTCGGCAATCTGCTGCAGGACAATCGTAAACAGCTGCGTGCCGTCGAAGACCTGACGCGGCTCTGGGCCAGTCAGCAAGCGCTGGAAAAACACGGCGCCGAGCTGCATCAGCGCCTGCTCGATGCGCAACTGGAGCGCGAGCGGTTGACTGAGGACGGGGTGAAGACCAAAGCCGAACTCAGCGTCGCCGAGCAAACCCTCAACGTCACCCGTGAACTGCTCGAGCGCCAGCGTCTGGCTCGCAGCGCCAGTGTCGAAGAGCTACGCACGCAGTTGCAGGACGACCAGCCGTGCCCGGTCTGTGGCAGCAACGAGCATCCGTATCATCAGCCGCAGGCCCTGCTGCAAAGCCTCGGTCGTCATGATGAATCCGAACAGGCCAGCGCGCAGCAAGCGGTGGATCGGCTCAAGGAAAAACTCACCGAGTTGCGCGCCGACGTCGGTGGCGTGATCGCCCGACAGAAAGAGCTATTGCAACAACAGGAGCAATTGACCGCCCAGCTTCAGGCACTGACGCCGAGCCTTGAAGCGCATCCGCTGGCAACCACGTTGCTCAATCAGGACGCCGACAAGCGCGACGCCTGGCTGGTCCGGCAAAACGAGCAATTGAACCAGAGCATCACCCAGGACGAGCAACGCCAGAGCGCCCTGCTCACCCTGCAACAGGACGCGGCGCGTCTGACCCAGCAACTGCGCAACGCCGAAACCGCGCATCAGCAAGCGGCGCAGCACCTGAGCGATCAACAACGGGAACTGAGCAGCGACCGTCAGCGACTCGATGAGGAACTCAGCGCGTTCGCCAGCCTGCTACCGGCAGACACCTTGGAAGCCCTGCGCGTCGAGCCCGCGGCGACCTTCCTGCAGCTGGATCGGCAAATTGCCGAGCGCCTGGCGCAAGCCGATCAGCACAAAGAAGAGTTGACCGAACAGCAGCAACGCCAGCAAATGCTGGAGAAGGAACAGGATCGCCAGCTCAGCCGCGCGCAACAGTTGCAAAGCGCCGAACAGCAATTCAACGCACTGGCCGCCCAGCAACAGGCCAGCGAGGCGAAACTCGCGCAACTGCTGGGTGAACACGGCAGCGCCGAGCACTGGCAGCAGCAGCTCGAACAGGCTGTGGAACAGGCGCGCAACGCCGAAAACTCAACGGCCCAGGCACTGCAGAACGTGCGCACACAATGTGTGCAGATCGTTACGCAGTTGAAAGCACAACAGGAGCGTCAGCAGATCCTGGAAAACGAAGACCGAGAGCTGACGGGCAAAATCGCCGAGTGGCGCGCGCGTCATCCTGAGTTGGACGACGGCGATCTCGAAGACCTGCTGCGTGTCGATGACACTCAGGTCAGCGAACTGCGTCAGCGCTTGCAGCACAACGAAAAAGCCGTTGAGCAGGCCAAGGTACTGCTGCAGGAACGTGACCAGCGTCTGGCCGACCATCAAGCGCTGCACAACGGCAATCTCGATGCCGAACAACTCGCCGGCGCCCTCGCCGACCTGCAAGGTCAATTCAACCTCAGCGAGCAACAATGCGCCGAACTGCGCGCCGAGCAAGCCGAAGATCAGCGACGGCAGAATGCCAATCAGGCGCTGGCCGAGCAAATTGCCAAGGCCTACGCCGAGTTCCAGCGCTGGGCGCGCCTGAATGCTCTGATCGGTTCCGCCACTGGCGACACCTTCCGCAAGATCGCCCAGGCCTACAACCTCGACCTGTTGGTGCACCACGCCAACGTGCAACTGCGGCAACTGGTGCGCCGTTATCGCCTCAAGCGTGGCGGCAGCATGCTCGGCCTGTTGGTGATGGACACCGAGATGGGTGACGAACTGCGCTCGGTGCATTCGCTGTCGGGTGGCGAGACTTTCCTGGTGTCGCTGGCCCTGGCGCTTGGGCTCGCCTCAATGGCTTCAAGCACCTTGAAAATCGAATCGCTGTTCATCGACGAAGGCTTCGGCAGTCTGGACCCCGAGTCGCTGCAACTGGCCATGGACGCGCTCGACGGCTTGCAGGCGCAAGGTCGCAAGGTCGCGGTGATTTCCCATGTGCAGGAAATGCATGAGCGCATTCCGGTGCAGATTCAGGTGCGCCGCCAAGGCAACGGTCTCAGCACGCTGGAGGTGAAATGAGTACGCTGTATTCGTTCCGACGTTGCCCATACGCCATGCGTGCGCGCATGGCCTTGCGCTACGCCGGCGTTGCCGTGGACATCGTCGAAGTCAGCCTGAAGGCCAAGCCGCCAGAGATGCTCGCGCTATCGAGCAAAGGCACGGTGCCGGTGCTCAGCGTCGACGGCCAAGTGATCGAGGAAAGCCTGGACATCATGCGTTGGGCGTTGGCACAAAACGATCCGCAGGACTGGCTGCTCAAGGATGATCCGCAAGGGCAGTTGCGAGTCGCAGAGCTGATCGCGGAAAACGATCAGTCGTTCAAAATTCATCTCAATCGCTACAAGTACGCCGAACGCTACCCCGAGCAACCAATGGAAACCTATCGCGCCGAGGGCTCGCAGTTTTTGCACAAGCTGGATCAACTGCTGGAGCGTCGCGACTACTTGTTGGCGCAACATCCCAGCCTGGCCGATGTGGCGCTGATGCCGTTCATACGGCAATTCGCCCATGTCGATCGCGACTGGTTCGCGCAGACGCCGTATCGGCATTTACAGGCGTGGCTGCAACGGTTTCTGGAGTCAGACCTCTTCACTTCAATCATGAAGAAGTAACCGATACCTGTAG